>JANNXL010000312.1:0-14376 GCA_031409575.1 Hyphomicrobium sp. | reverse complement strand
CCCAAAGTCGCGATGGTCTCAGCGCCGTCCAAGCCGGCTCAAAAGCCTATGAAGCCGATTGAGAAAGTTGTGGCACCTGTTGCACAGCCGCAAGCGGCATCGGTGATACCCGTCGCAACACCTGTGTCTGTTGTTCCGGCTACTTCCAACGCTGCGGCCATCGCGCCATCCCCGCAGCAGATTTCTGTTGCGCCTCCCGCTGACGAAACTGCTCCGGCTGCAACGGAACCTGTGCAATCCGTGAGCGTTGCGCCCCCAATGATCGTGGCAAGCGTGAAAACAATTGCGATTGCAGCCAGTCCCGCCGTGCCGCCACCGGCAGTGGAAACCCCGGCAGCCTTGCAGCACAGTGAAACAAGCGCGCCGGCAAGCGCCGAGGGCCAGTCGGTTTCAGTCAGTCCGCCATCTGCAGAGATGCACGCTGGGGCTTTTCAGAAACTTGATTTCGCAGCGTTGCGCCGTGCAATTTCCGGTGGGCAAGCGGCCGGCACGCCTGACACTGCAACAGCGCCGCCGGGCGCCGGTGGGACAGTGCTTGCAAAGGCGGATGCAACGGACCGTCTCATGCCGGTTGCCGCTGAAGCGGCTGCACGGCCTGCGTCCACGCTTGAAGCGCAGGCAGCACAGATGGTCCCAACATCGGGCATTCTGGCCGGGAATGCCCGCCCGCCATCAACCCTCGAAGCGCAAGCGGTTGCCGTCTCGCAACCTGTGATGACGGCGCAAGCCACGCCGGTTTCGATCCAAACCACTGAGACGCGTGACGCCGCACCTATGGGTCTCAGTGGACCTTCGGTTGCCACTCCGGCAATCCAGATTGGCGCCTATGCCACAGCGCAGGAAGCTGAAAAGCAGCTGGCCAGCGTTCAAGCACGCGCGGGACCAACCCTTTCGGGCACAAGCCCCGTTGCGCGGCGCATTCAAAACGGCGGACGCCAGCTCTACGCGGCCCGCTTTGCCGGATTGGATCAGGCGGCAGCCTCGAAAGCCTGCCAAGCCTTGCGACAGCTAGCAATTGAGTGCTTCGTCGTTCCGTCGAAATAGCGGCGCTTTTGTCCCACTGGATTTGGTGGCTGACTGCCCTCGCTGCCGTATTCAACGCCCGAAAGACGGTTTAGAGAGTGCCTTTTAGAACTCCAACCCCGAGACGCCCCAATGCCGATGCCTGCCAGCGAAATCGAACGCCTCATCGTTTCCAAATTCCCCGATGCTAAGGTTGATATCAAAGATCTGGCTGGCGACGGTGATCACTATGCGGCGCACGTGGTCAGTTCAGCGTTTAAGGGCAAAACCCGGGTCGCCCAGCATCAAATGGTATACGACGCGCTTGGCGGGCGCATGGGCGGGGTGCTGCACGCACTGCAGCTGACGACGGCCGTTCCTGCGGCTTAGCCTCTTCCTGCCAATTGACATTGGCCAAGATCAAGCCACATCCTGAGTATAACAGGCCGGATAAATCTCACGCGCATTTCGAAAGGATACGTCCATGAGCGACACAGCGGTTCACGATCAGATCAAGAAGCTCATCGACAGCAACGACGTGGTGCTGTTCATGAAGGGCAATTCGAAATTCCCGCAGTGCGGCTTCTCGGCGACGGCTGTGAAAATCCTTGAGCACCTCGGCGTGCCGTTCAAAGACGTCAACGTGCTTGACGACACGGGTGTGCGCGATGGCATCAAATCGTTTTCGAACTGGCCGACCATTCCGCAGCTCTACGTCAAGGGAGAGTTCGTGGGCGGCTGCGATATCATGCGCGAGATGTACCAGGCCGGCGAGCTGCACGACCTGATTTGCGAAAAGGGCATCCCGCACGCACACCATCACGGGTAATGCGCGCACGGGTGATGCCGGGCTCGGCGGCGGGTCCACTGTTTTCGGCGAGGTCGATGGTGCGATGAAGCTTGGCGGAAGGAGATTTCTTCTTAGCCTAGCGATCATCGCAGCAGCTGTGTGCTTGGCGCTTGGCATTTCGCTGCCGATTATCAAACTCACAAAATACGTGTTCTGGTCGACGGAGCACTCGCTGCTGTCGACCGTGTATGTGCTCATAGAAGATGGCCAGCACTTCCTCGGCTTCACCGTGCTGATCTTCTCGATCATCTTGCCGGTGCTGAAACTTCTCTATCTGCTGCTCGTCTCGACGCTGCCTGCCACAGAACTCACCCGGCAGCACCGGCGCCTGCGTGCGCTCGAATGGCTCGGCAAATGGTCAATGCACGATGTGCTGGTGCTGGCGCTGACCATCTTTTTCATCAAGGCGCAGGGCGTCTATGATGCCACCAGCCTGACTGGCGTCTACTACTTCACCGCCGCCGTGATGCTGATGATCCTGTCTTACTCGTGGTTGCGCACGGAAGGATTGGAAGCCGCCGCCGCCATCGAGGCCCCGCCAGAGCCCGTCAAACCGCTGACGCCGTTTCGCAATTTCGTGCTGTCATTGCTAATCATTTCGGCGACAGTGTGCTTCGCGCTCGGCATCATGATGCCGGTCATCCGATTCACCACGGTCTACGTCTGGACGAACGAGCATTCCATCGCGACCATCATCTGGGCGCTGTTTGAAAATCAGGAATACTTCCTGACGGTCGTGCTGTTCCTGTTCTCAATCTTGTTTCCGTTCCTGAAGCTCCTTTATCTGCTGACACTCGTCACGTCGCCCGATATTCCGGCCGAGTTCCGCACCAAATCGATCTCAACCATGGAATGGCTCGGACGTTATTCGATGACCGACGTGATGGTGCTTGCGTTGATGATTTTTTATGTCAACTCGTCGGGCTACACGGAAGCGAGCGTGCAGCCGGGTGTGTATTTCTTTGCAGCAAGCGCACTTATCACCATGCTTGCCTATGGCTGGGCGAATACGGTGCCGCCTCGTGTAAGATCAGCGGCCCCGGTTGTAGCTCAGCCACCACTTTACCCGCCCTACCCATCGCGCGGCGAAGCCTCTGCGACGGCCCAGCTCGTGACCATGCCGACGAACCCTGCCCGCCGCCACAAGCCCACATAGTTCTTAGCTTGGCTAGAAAGCAAACGACATGAGCGAAACACCCATCGACCGCGTTGCCATGGGGCGGCTTGCGAAAGCGCTCGTGTTCATCAGCGGGGCCGATCACCCTGTAACGGTCGCTTTGAAAAAAGCGTCCGACAGCGGAGCTGAGCGCGATATCAAGGCCGCTCGCGCCGCCTTCATGAAACTCAAATGGTCCGACCGCCAAGCCGCGATGGCGTTGTTGAGTGATGATTAAGTATCAAGTCACGTCATCCTCAATCGCGTGAGCGTTTTGCGATCGCGATTGGGGATCCAGCGTAAGAGCCGTCGAAAACACGAAACGTTATCGAAGGCCTGCGGCGCTTCTTCCGCTGGATCCCCGAAGCGCCTCGCAGGCTCGCCGTTTCGAGGATGACGGACGAAGGGTCTAAGCCTCTACCACTTCCCTCACACCTGCCAGCGTCGACAACTGACCCGCTTGCGTTGGCGAGACGTCGTAGCGCCCGGGCAGAATGATTTCGACTTCGCGGCCCTGATCACCAAGCGGCAGGACCAGCCGGATTTCCCCACCCTTGCGGTTGGCACTTTGGGCACCCGGTCTCAAACTCGATTTCAAGTCGGAGATCTTGAAGCGCTGCGACGCAATCATCCCCTCATCCACGGTGAGCCTGAGCCCGCTTTCGAGGCTTGCTGCCGCATCATTCAATCCCTTTACGCTCTGCACGCGCATTTTCATGGTGTCGCCGTCACGTTCGGCTTCAACGCCGAGCAGCACGGGCGTGCCCGGTTCAAGCAAATCGCCTGCCGCTGCGAGCGTATCGGAGAAAATGACAGCTTCGAACTGGCCAGAGGCATCGGAGAACATCGCGAACGCAAACTTGTTGCCTTTGGCCGAGCGGCGTTCGCGCGCCGCAATGACGATGCCAGCCAGTTGTCCGGCGCTCGCGCCGCGCTGCACGGCCGTTTCGAAATCAGAAAAGCGCGTCACGCCAAGGCGGCCCAGAACCTTGCCGTATTGATCGAGCGGGTGCCCCGATAGGAAGAACCCCACCGCATCGAACTCTTTGGCAAGCCTGTCCATGGGCGTCCATGCGGCTTGCGGTTTCAAGTCCAGGACAGGCGCCGCACTGCCGCCGAACAAATCGCCGGTGCCAGCCGCCGCGTTGGCACTGGTCCGGTTGGCAAGCGCGAGAATGCCTTCGACGTTCGCGGTGACCAGCGCCCGGTTGGGTTCCAGCGCGTCGAAGGCCCCGGACATGGCAAGCGTCTCGACCCCGCGCTTGTTGAGCGCCTTCGGGTTCATACGGCCGGCAAAATCAGCGAGCGATTTGTAGGGCCCGTTCTCGCGGCGGCTCTCGACGATGCTTGAAACGGCAGATGCGCCGATGTTTTTCAAGGCTGCAAGTGAATACCGGATAGCACCATGCGGCTCGCCCTTTTTCGGCGGCTCAGCAAGAAAGTCGATGCCGGAGGCATTCACACACGGCGGCTTGACGGCAATCCCGCTCTTTTTGGCTTCGGCGGCAAACATCGCGAGCTTGTCGGTGTTGCCCATGTCGAGTGTCATTGACGCGGCTAGAAATTCCTCGCGGAAGTTCGCCTTCAAGTAGGCCGTGTGATAGCTGATTACAGCATACGCAGCCGCATGACTCTTGTTGAAGCCGTAGCCCGCGAACTTGTCGACGAGTTCGAATATCTCAACTGCCTGCTTGCGCGCAACGCCGTTCGTTTCCGAACCCTTGACGAAGCGCGCCTGCTGGTTGGCCATCTCCATCTTGTCTTTTTTGCCCATGGCGCGGCGCAACAGATCGGCATCTCCGAGCGAATAGCCTGCCATCACCTGAGCAATCTGCATCACCTGTTCCTGGTAGATGATGACCCCGTAGGTTTCCTTGAGGATGCCTTCAAGCAACGGATGCAGGCAGTCGACCGGCTCCTCGCCGTGCTTGCGATTGATGTAGGTCGGAATGTTGTCCATCGGACCAGGGCGGTAGAGCGCCACCATGGCGATAATGTCTTCGAAACGGTCGGGCTTGAGCCGTTTCAAGCTTTCACGCATGCCGGTTGATTCAAGCTGGAACACACCGGCCGTATCGGCCCTGGCGAGCAACTTATAAGAAGCAATATCATCAAGCGGCAGCGAAGGCAGATCGACGGTGATGCCCCGACCGCGCTTGATCAGTTCCACGGCCTTCTGCAAAACCGTGAGCGTCTTCAGCCCTAAGAAGTCGAACTTCACGAGGCCGGCCGCTTCCACAAGCTTCCAGTTGAACTGCGTGACCGGCATATTCGATTTGGGATCGCGGTAGAGCGGCACCAATTCATCGAGTGGCCGGTCTCCGATCACCATGCCGGCGGCGTGCGTGGAGGCGTGGCGATAAAGCCCTTCGAGCTTCTGGCTGATTTCCAAGAGCCGCGCCACGATGGGCTCGCGGTCGCGTTCTTCTTGCAGCTTGGGCTCGCTGGCAATGGCTTCCGGCAGCGTGACGGGCTTTGCCGGGTTGTTCGGCACCAGTTTGCACAGCCTGTCGACCTGACCGTAGGGCATCTGCAAAACACGGCCGACATCGCGCAGCACAGCGCGTGCCTGCAGTTTGCCGTGCGTGATAATTTGCGCAACGCGATCCCGCCCGTATTTTTCCTGCACGTAGCGGATCACCTCGTCGCGGCGATCCTGACAGAAGTCGATGTCGAAATCGGGCATCGACACGCGTTCGGGATTAAGGAAGCGCTCGAACAGCAGCCCGAAGCGGAGCGGATCGAGATCGGTGATCGTGAGCGCCCAGGCGACGACCGAGCCCGCACCCGAGCCGCGGCCCGGACCAACGGGGATTCCCTCTTTTTTCGACCACTTAATGAAGTCGGCCACGATCAGAAAGTACCCGGGAAACTTCATGTTGGTGATGACGTTGACCTCGAAGGCCAGGCGATCCCAGTAGTCCTTCTCCGTGAAGCCCGGTGCCAAGGCGGTCGAAACGAGGCGCTCGCGCAAGCCTTGCTCGGCCTGGTGTTTCAGTTCAGCGGCTTCGGCAGCAAGCTGGCTGGCATCATCGCTGCCCGTTGTGGCCTTGACGAATCGCGGCAGGATCGGCTTCTTGCCGCGCGGCCTGAACGCACAGCGCTTGGCGATTTCAATCGTGTTCTCAATCGCCTCGGGCAGATCGGCAAACAGGCTTGCCATGTCGCCAGCACTTTTGAAGGCATGCTCGCGCGTCACGCGGCGGCGGTCATCTTCCACAACGTAGCGGCCCTCGGCGATGCACAGCAGCGCATCATGCGCTTCAAAGTCGTCGGGCGAAGCAAAATAGCATTCGTTGGTGGCGACGACGGGGATGCCGTTGGCGTAGGCGAGAGCCAACAGCTGGGGCTCTGCATCGGCTTCAGATGGCACGCCATGCCGTTGCAGTTCGATGTAGAGCCGGTCGCCAAATAGTTTGTGAAGTGTGGCGATGCGGGCGCTGGCCACGGGCGGCTGGCCATCGCGCAATGCACTGTCGATGGGTCCATCGGGTCCGCCGGTGAGCGCGATGAGGCCCTCAGCATGAGCTGTCACCTGCGTCAATGTGATGTGCGGCGCATCGGTATCGGCTACATCGAGATGGGCCTGCGAAACGAGCTTCATCAGGTTGGCGTAACCGGCTTCGGTCATGGCGTAGAGCGCGAGCAGGCCATCACGCTTTGAAGCCACGCGCGGGTTCGGCGCGCCCGGCTGAGCCCGCTTCTCCTTGTGCTCTTCGAAATCAAACGCAATCGACACGCCAGCGATCGGCTGAATGCCGGCCATGGCGAGTTTGTCGGAGAACTCAAGACACCCGAACATGTTGTTGGTGTCGGTCAGCGCCAGCGCCGGCATGCCATCGATCTCGGCGAGCTTTGCGAGCTTCGGGATTTGTATCGCGCCTTCCAGCAGCGAATAGGCCGAGTGCACCTTGAGGTGAATGAAGGCGGGAATAGGTGGTGTGCGATTCGAAGGGGTCATGGGGTGAGCATAGCCGATGCTGGTGTGAGCGCCCCTACTTTGCAGCAAAATACCCCCAGGTAACGCGGCGCCCGTAGGTTGGGTTAGAGCGGCCCAAGTAGTGCAAGTGAAAATCAGCTTCACTATTCCGCTCGTAACCCAACGTCTTTGGCCGTGCGGAAAGTGTTGGGTTACGCGCGGACACAAACTATTCCCTTAGTGTTGAAGCCCGATTGCCGCGCTAACCCAACCTACGGGTACAATGCAAGCCGCGGCTACCGCACATCCTTCGGCGCGACTTCAATCAACAACCCGTTCTCCAGCCGCAAAACGCGGTCCATACGGGAGGCAAGTTCCAGATTGTGCGTGGCGATCAAAGCCGCAACACCCTCGCGCTTGAACAGCCCGATCAATTCCTGAAACACCAGTTCCGACGTCTTCGGATCGAGGTTGCCCGTTGGTTCGTCAGCAAGAATGAGTCGCGGTTTGTTGGCGAGCGCACGGCAGATTGCAGTGCGCTGCTGCTCGCCGCCAGACAATTGCGCCGGGCGGTGATCGAGCCGCTCGCCTAGCCCCATACCCGATAGCAATTCTGTTGCGCGCGCGCCAGATTCTGCCCGCGTGCGGCCCATGATCATTTGCGGCAGCGCCACATTTTCGAGTGCGGAAAATTCTGGCAGCAACTGGTGGAACTGATAGATGAACCCCATTTCGGCGCGGCGAATGCGCGTGCGCTCGCCATCGTCCAATTTTGCGCAATCGCGGCCCGAGATCATTACCGAGCCTTCGTCGGGGCTTTCGAGCAGCCCGGCGATATGCAGCATCGTCGACTTGCCGGCGCCAGACGGGCCAACAAGCGCTACAGCTTCGCCAGGATAAAGCGAAGCGGAGGCCCCGTTGAGCACGCGGATTTCGCGCTCGCCCTGCTTGAAGACGCGGTGCAGGCCCTCAAGCTTCAAAACCGCATCGACAGTGCGGCTCACTTGATCCGTCACGAAGAGCCCCTCATTCATACCGAAGCGCCTCCACTGGATCGAGCCTGGAGGCCCGCCATGATGGGTACAGCGTGGCCAGAACCGAGAGGACAAGCGCCATGAGAACGATAAAGGCGGTCTCCCTGGGATTGATCTCGGCCGGCAGCTTGGTGAGATAGTAAACTTCCGGATTGAATACGCCGGTTCCAGTCACCCATGACACGAATTGCCGGATTTCCTCGATGTACCAGCAGAATACGATACCGAGCACGAGACCCGCGAGCGTGCCGACAATTCCAATCGACGCACCGGTGATCAGAAACACGCGCATCACGGCGCCCTTGGTGGCCCCCATGGTGCGCAAGACGGCAATGTCGCGGCCCTTGTCTTTCACCAGCATCATCATGCCGGAAATGATGTTGAGCGCAGCGACGAGAATGATCAGCGAGAGAATAATAAACATCACGTTGCGTTCAACTTCGAGCACGCTGAAGAATGTCTCGTTGCGCTGACGCCAGTCGCTCATTGCAAGCGACGGCCCTCCCGCCCGCATCAACTCTTCTTTGAATTGCGTGACCCGTTCGGGGTCGTCGACGACCACTTCGAGCACGTCGACTTCGCCCGACTTGCCAAAGTATTTCTGCGATTCCGCCAGAGGCATGAAAATCATGCTCTTGTCGTATTCCGACATACCCAGCTCAAACACGGCGACAATTTCATAGGGCTTGGAGCGCGGCGCAGTGCCAAACGGCGTTGAGGCTCCCTTCGCAGAGAGCACAGTAATGGTATCACCGACATTCACCCGCAAGGCCGTCGCCATGCGCATACCGATCGCGATGCCGGTCTGGCTGTCGAAGCCTTGCAAAGTTCCAAAGCGCACGTTGTCGTAAATCAGCGGCAGATGCTTGAGGCTGTCTTCGGAAAGACCACGCACGAGCCCGCCCAGCGCATTGATCGGCGACGACACCATGACCTGGCCTTCAACCAGCGGAATCGCACTCTTCACACCCGGCACGACGCCCAGCTTCTTGGCCATATCTTCGTAGTCTGTGAAGGCATCACCGACCTTGTAGACAACCACGTGACCATTGAGGCCAAGGATTTTCGAGAACAGATCTTTACGAAAGCCATTCATCACCGCCATCACGATGATCAGCGTGGCAACGCCCAGCATGATACCGAGAAACGAGAACCCGGCGATGACCGAGATAAAGCCTTCCTTGCGCCGCGCCCGCAAATAACGCGAGGCGAGCAGCCATTCATATGGCGAGAAGGGCTTGGTGTCGGCGGTGGCCGTCGTCATGAGCGCTCCAGCACAGCTTCGTGATCCAAACAGATCGAGTTAACGCAACACTTTACGCCAACACACGTTCCTTCAAGACCGACGAGATGACCCGCTCAAGGCCAGCATCTGTCGCGACCGTCACGCGCTCACCGGTTTTGCGGACTTTCACTTCCACTTCGCCGGCCTTCACGCCCTTGGGCCCAACGATGAGCTGATACGGCAAGCCGATCAAATCGGCGGTGGCAAACTTGCCGCCCGCACGCTCGTCCGTGTCGTCATAGAGAACATCGATGCCGGCTGCTTTCAGCTTGGCATAAAGTTCGCCGCACGCTGCATCGGTTGCCGCGTCACCAGACTTCAGATTGATCAAGCCCGCCTCAAACGGGGCAACAGGAACTGGCCAGATACAACCGGCCGCATCGTGGCTCGCCTCAATGATCGCACCCACAAGCCGCGATACGCCAACGCCATATGACCCCATGTGCACGACCACCTGCTGACCGTCCGGCCCCTGAACTTTGGCACCCATGGGTTCGGAGTACTTGGTGCCGAAGTAGAAAATATGGCCGACTTCGATGCCGCGCGCCGAAACACGTTTGTCTTCCGGCACTTCTTTTTCAAAGCGCGCTACGTCGTGCATTTCGTCGGTGGCCGCGTATTTTGTCGTCCAATCTGTCATGACCGGCGTCAGATCGCCGTCGAAATCGGTATCGGCAGGCGGGATTACGCCTTCGATCAGGTCCTTGTGGCAGAACACCTGGCTCTCGCCGGTCTCGGCCAGAATAATGAACTCATGACTGAGATCGCCGCCAATGGGGCCGGTATCTGCCTTCATGGGGATCGACTTTAGCCCCATGCGCGCGTAGGTGCGCAGGTAGGCCGTGAACATGCGCCGGTAGGAAGCACGAGCCGCATCTGCCGTCAGATCGAACGAATAGGCATCCTTCATCAGAAATTCGCGGCCGCGCATCACACCAAAACGCGGGCGGATTTCATCGCGGAATTTCCACTGAATATTGTAGAGATTTTTCGGCAGGTCTTTGTAGCTTTTGACCGTATCGCGGAAGATCGCGGTGATCACTTCTTCCGCGGTCGGCCCGAACAGCATCTGGCGGTCGTGCCGGTCAGTGATGCGCAGCATCTCTTTGCCATAGGCGTCATAGCGCTTCGACTCGCGCCAAAGTTCAGCCGACTGGATCGTCGGCATCAGCACCTCAACGGCGCCCGCGCGGTTCTGCTCTTCGCGCACGATGGCTTCAATTTTTTTGAGAACGCGCAGGCCCAGCGGCAGCCACGAATAAATCCCGGCAGAGGATTGCTTCACCATGCCGGCGCGCAGCATAAGCTGATGCGAGATGATTTCAGCTTCCTTAGGTGTGTCGCGCAACACGGGCAGGAAATAGCGTGAAAGGAGCATGGTGATCCCAAGTCTTTTGGTTGAGTGTCGGGCAGCTGTCCGGGGCCGGACCCTACAATGGCCCCGCGGAAACGCCAGGCGGCAGGGGAGGCGTGGTGTTGGTGTGCAGCCAATCGCTTTCGAGCGCATACCAGACGAAGCTGAAAACCACAGCAGCAAGAACTGTGTTGATGGCAAACAAGCGCACCATGATGGGCCGCGCCGGTGCACTGGCCGGTGTGCCGGGTACGATGTCGCCGGCTTCGGCCTGCGTCTTCACGCCAAACGGCAGCACGGCGAACAGGACCATCCACCAGATCATGAAATACAGCGCGAGACCAAAAGCGAGCGTCATGCCTGCTCCAATTCCGTCAGCGTGCCGAGAAAGTCTTTCGGGTGCAGGAACAGAACCGGCTTGCCATGCGCGCCGATTTTCGGATTGCCGTCACCCAGCACCCGGGCACCTTGGGCTTTGAGCTGATCGCGGGCTACGAGAATATCTTCGACCTCGTAGCAGATGTGATGAATACCGCCGTCGGGGTTCTTTTCCAAAAACTTGGCGATGGGCGAGTTGTCGCCGAGCGGCTCAAGGAATTCGATCTTGGTGTTTGGCAGCGTCACGAACACCACTGTCACGCCATGGGCCGGCTCAGCCTGCGGTTCGGTGATCACAGCGCCGAGTGCGTTCTTATAGGTCGCAACTGCCGCCTTCAGATCGCGCACAGCAATGGCAACATGGTTCAGGCGTCCAATCATCGTGTCATCCTCGGCGCTTAGGCTTGCTCGGCGTTTGGCTGGGCGTTCTGGCAATGAGCGTCTGGGCGACAATACACCCGATTCCAGTGCTACTTTCCCAGATCGACCACGGAGATCAACACCTTCGCAATGGGCTTCTTGCCCCATGCGTCGGCCACTGCCGCCCGGACAGCCCGTTTCACGGCATCTTCCAGCCCAGCGGGGTCTTTGCGGCGGAGCGGGGGCGTGCTTTTCAGCGTGCCTTCGACTGCCGTCATGACGATTTCGCTCATCGGTTCGCCTTCGGCATTGAAGCCCGGCACGCCATCGAGCACCACTTGCGGTTCGGCGACAACGTCACCTTTGCGCGACAATACGATCGTCACAATCACGATGCCGACGGCGGCGAGCTTGCGGCGGTCTTTCACCGGACCTTCGTCACTCGGCACAATCAAACGGCCATCCCGGAACAGACGGCCCACCGGCGCGTCGTCGATGATTTTAGGTGCGCCGGGCGACAGCCGCAGCACTTCGCCATTGATCATGGGATAGACTTTGCCAGCGCCGCATTGCGAAGCGAGCAAGGCGTGCGCCTTGAGGTGGCGGGCCTCACCATGCATGGGCACCGCGATTTTCGGCCGCGTCCAGGCATACATTTGGCGTAACTCATCGCGCCTCGGATGGCCCGTGACGTGCACAAGAGCTTCGCCATCGGTGAGAATCTCGCAACCCTGGAGCACAAGGCCGTTCATGATGCGGCCGACTTCCTTCTCGTTGCCCGGGATGGTGCGCGACGAGAAAATGACGAGGTCACCTTTGGTCAGCTTGATGTCGGGGTGCTCGTTTTCGGCAACGCGCGCCAGCGCAGCACGCGGTTCGCCTTGGCTGCCCGTGCACAGGCATACGATGTCTTCGCGGTTGATGTAGCCGAACTGGCGCTGGTCCGAGTAGGTGAATGTTTCCGGCAAATAGCCCGTATCAATTGCCACATCGATGACCCGGTGGAGCGCACGGCCTGCCACCACAAGCTTGCGGCCAGCCGCGCGCGCTGCATCTCCCACAGCCTTGATGCGCGCCACGTTCGACGAGAACGTCGTGACCACCACGCGGTTCTGGGCCTTCTTGATGATGTCCTTGATGGAACCGGCGACTTCCATTTCTGATGGTGACGTGCCCTCACGCATGGCGTTGGTTGAATCGCAGACAAGCGCCAGCACGCCCTCGTCGCCCAATTCCTGGTAGCGCTGTTCGTTCGGCGCGACACCGATGTAGGGCGTTTTGTCGAGCTTCCAGTCAGCCGTGTGGAACACAAGGCCGGCGGGCGTGCGAATGGCAAGGCCGCTCGTTTCGGGCACAGAATGCGCCATGTTGACAAATTCAACATCGAACGGCCCGGCGGAAAATCGCCCGCCTGCCGGGATGATGGTGATTTTCATATCGCGCGCGCCGCCGTATTCTTCGCGCTTCGACCGCAGCATTCCGGCGGTGAAGGGCGTGGCGAACACCGGGCAGCGCAGACGCGCCCACAATTCCAATACGGCGCCGATGTGGTCTTCGTGCGCGTGCGTAATCACAAGCCCGGTCAACGCCGCGCGTTCGGCTTCGATGAAACGCAGATCTGGCAGGATGACATCAATGCCAGGATCAAACTCGCCTTCAGGGAAGGTGATGCCGCAATCGACCATCAGCCACTGGCGCGCATCGGGCGGCCCGTAGCCGTAGAGATAGGCATTCATGCCAATCTCACCGAGACCGCCCAGAGCTACAAAAACCAATTCAGCGTCTGGTGCTGCCCGCGCACCTTTTGAACTTTTATCCGCCATCGGCGCGTCAATCTACCTGCCGGTCCGCTCGCCGCTCGCACGCGGCCTTTTGGTCAGCCAGCCAGCGTCACGTCCCCGTAGCTGTATGTGTGCTGGATGCCGGCAGCGTCCGTCAGGATCAACGCGCCGTCTATGTCGAGACCTTGATAAAACCCTTCAACGGGGCCTGCCCCCGAATTGACCACTAGCCGTTCGCCCAGCGGACCGGACAAATGAAGCCAGGCTGCGCGAACGTCCGCAAAACCCTCCCCGCCCGACCAAATGGCCAGCCAGTGGGTTAAGCGCTCATGGACTT
Source organism: Hyphomicrobium sp. (assembly GCA_031409575.1). Taxonomy (GTDB): domain Bacteria; phylum Pseudomonadota; class Alphaproteobacteria; order Rhizobiales; family Hyphomicrobiaceae; genus JANNFX01. Next base: position 920 of record JANNXL010000312.1, on the reverse strand, counting down.
CTGATAGCACAGCCTGCACCGGCAATGCTGCTCCAAAAACGCCGAAATCGCTGGCCGGGCGCGGCCCATCTGCCGGGTGCGACACCAGATTGAGGCCTATACCGATAACCACAGCCAAATCACCGCCCGCCGCTTGCGTGCTCTCAACGAGAATGCCGCCCATTTTGGAGCGCCCAACCAGAATATCATTGGGCCATTTCAACCGGACATCGATGTTTGGAATGCCGGAGACCAGGGTGCGCAGGGCCTCGGCCACCGCGAGGCCCGTTACCAGTGAGACCTGATAGGCCTTGGCAGGGGCACCGGGCAATACCGTGAGGTAGCTGCCGAAAAAATTGCCAGGTTGCGATGTCCACGCGCGGCCAGAACGGCCGCGCCCTGAACTTTGCGAGGCGGCGATAATCCACAACGGACCCCGCTCGCCCGCCGCGACAAGCCGCAAGGCTTCCGCATTGGTTGAATCGACGGCTTCGAGGTCGAGGATGCGCGGCAGTGCCAAGGATGCCACCGCGTCAGAGTTTGAAGGATTTGGCGGCCGCCATGGCCGCATCAATAACGCCAGAGCCGCCGGCAACAAACAGCAGCACGACGGCCATGGAGACAGCGATCATGACCCATACGCCGGTCCCCGCGTTTGAGAACGGCGCACGCGCCTCATCGAAGTACATGACCTTGATGATGCGAATGTAATAAAATGCCGCCACAACGCTCGCGACCACGCCCAATACAGCGAGCCACAACAAGTCCGCATTGACCGCCGCCTGGAACACATAGAGTTTTCCGAAAAACCCGGCCAACGGCGGAATGCCGGCCAGCGAGAACATCAAAGCCGCGAGCACAAATGCCAGGGTGCCGTTGTGGTTTTTGAGGCCGGAAAGTTCAGCGATGTCTTCGACGGGTTCTCCGCCACGCTGCATGGC
>JANNXL010000311.1:0-8438 GCA_031409575.1 Hyphomicrobium sp. | reverse complement strand
ACGCGGTCCCCGTGGCTCATCCACACCTGATGCGCACCACCCGTGTCCCACACACCATCAAACAAGGGGCTTGCCGATTTAACAGCAACGGCTGCGCGGCCGAACTCGCGATGGTGTCCACTTTCCACTGTGCCGCCGAGTTGCGCCGCCATGGTTTGCTGGCCATAGCAAATGCCAAGCACGGGCACGCCCGCAGTGAACACGGCTTGGGGTGCGCGAGGAGAATTGTCTTCCGTGACCGAAGCAGGACCGCCCGACAAGATCACGGCAGCAGGCTTCAGTTTGGCGAATGCCGCTCCGGCACTTTGAAACGGATGGATCTCGCAGTAGACGCCGGCCTCACGCACGCGGCGCGCAATCAACTGCGTCACCTGACTGCCAAAATCGATAATGAGTACGGAGTTGGTCATGCGGGGTGCGCGGGCTCAGATGTCACAAGAGTGTTGCGGATGAGCCCGGATAGACCACCCCCCGGTTGCAGCGTCAAGCAACAGCGGCCGCCTGCGTCACAGTTGTCCCCCGGCTGCTTCACCGCCCGTCGTAGTCTCCTCAATTCCGCCAGCCACCACCCCGTAACAAAAGCCCAACCCATATTGCAGCCACCGGGCCGGGTAGATCGCCAGCCCCCACGCCAAAATTAAAATGAGACCCGATTGCCACGCGGGCATGCTCCACAAACGGCCGAATGCCACGGCGTAGTGTAGCAGCATGATCAGCCTGACAGCTCGTATGATCGACACGCTGAGGACGGGGACCCAAGCCTGAAGGGCAGCCTCCTGGCCGGGAAAGCTCTCTTGCGCGATCAACATCGCAGCCGACGCAAGCACCACGACGAGAACGTGCGCCACCAGATAGAATGCAGCCAGCACGAGCCATAGCTTCACGTGCGGGTCAATGCGTACGGGATTGGGGGCCAGCGCGCGAAACAGCGCCCACGCCATCACACCGGTCACGGTCAGCTCAATGAAGAACAATGCATCACTAGGCCGCGTCAGGCCACCCGTCTGGCTTGCATCTTGAACTGGCTGACCAGCTCCCAGGCCAATGAAATAAACAAACGCGCCCCACACCGCCAAGGCGCTCAGCAGCAAACCTGCATGTCCGCGGTAGGCGGGAGTAGTTGATAGCCGAATGGGCTCGTTAATGGGGTGGCGGAAAATGCCAGCGATCGTTGAGACAAAACCTACGCGCTCACCGATGAAGGGCAACTTCTCGATCCAGCTGAGCTTTGGCCTGATAAGCTCGTGGCCGCACGACGCGCAGAAGCTTCCGCTCGCCTCTGCACCGCAGACGTTGCAGTTTTGCGCGACTGCAGCTGTGTCTTGCGCCATGACGAGCCCCCATGTGTCGGCCTGCTATTCTAGCAGGCCGCGCGCACCCAGCACCAGTTGCGCACGCAGCTCAAGTCACAGAATTATGGGTTGGTTTGCCAGATCGTGTAGTTCAACGCACCAGCGTAGCTGACCCATACCAGATACGGCAGGAACAAATAAGCAGCCGTGCGATCGATCGGCAAAGCCAGGAGGATAAAAGCAACAATTGAAATCCACATCCCTGCCAAATCGGCAAATGCCCAGCCGATCTCATGCTGGCTGAACATAATCCACGACCACGCCGCGTTGAGGATGAGCCCCAGCGCCCAGACCGCGAGCGGCAATCCGATCCCATCCACCGTCCACACGCGCCACCCTGCAATGGCGATCATGATGTAGAGAACTGTCCAGGCAATGGGAAACAGCCAGTTCGGCGGCGTCCACCATGGCTTGTTCAATGCCTCGTACCACGGGCCCGTTGGGAAGGCGGCACCTGTGACGGCAGCCACGCTCACCAATCCGATGAAAACGAGTAGCGGCAGGTATTGGCTCATGTTGTCTCCGAACGGATTGCGCGTCTGGCACGTTCAACGAACCCTCTCGCACTGTGGAGCACAGCGGCGTGTCGCGATCAAGCGCTGCACCGCACAAAACACAAACAGCCGGCCCTGCAGAGGCCGGCTGTTGGCTGAGACTTCTGAAACCGCAAAAGCGCTCGACGCTCAGGCGAAGATAATGTCGTCGTAGTTGGTGAAGTGGAACGCATCCTGATTGACGCCAACCAGCGTGACCGCACCCGAGCCGTAATCGATCTCTGTCGACAGCAGGCCATTGACGATCACATCGCTGAAAAACAAATCGAGTGGATCAATTGCACCCGTACCGCTCACGTCAACGAAGTCGATACCGATGTCGAAGTCATAAATAACGTCGTTGCCGTCACCGAAGTCGAACTGGAAAAAATCGACGCCCGTGCCGCCAAACAGCGCATCGTTGCCAGTGCCACCGAGAATCTGATCGTTACCTGCGCCACCGCTTAAGAGGTCCTGGCCCGCGCCGCCTGCAAGCCTGTCGTTGCCCGATCCGCCATAGACGTCGTCATGGCCCGAGCCGCCATCGAGTTTGTCTTTGCCGCTACCACCCGATAGATAATCGTCGCCGCCACGGCCATAAATTTTGTCGTTGCCGCCCCTGCCATAAAGCGCGTCATCGAACGACGAGCCCAATATCGTGTTGTTAGAATTGTTGCCCTTTTTGACGGCCATGACGTGAAAGTTCCCCTATTGCTTCAGTGGCGAAGCGGCACCCATGACGGCCACCTTGGGGCTTGCCGCTTGAATACGACCTGAACGGAACTCTGAGGTTTTGTTCATCTTGAGGGCGAATGCGCCGATCAATCCGTGCGCCGGAACGATGCGATGTAAAATCCGTCGGTTCCGTGGCGTGCTGGCGTCAGCAGCAGGGAATCTTCGCGGCCATCGGCGGACGCAGGCGGTTCACCGCCGACGTGCTTGCGCCACACCTCGCCATAGGGCTCCATTTTGAACTGCGGATACGCAGCCAGAAACGCTTCGGCTTGAGTTGTATTTTCCTCTGGAAGGACAGAGCACGTCACATAGATCAAGCGCCCGCCCGGCCGGAGCATCGTTGCGGCCATGTCGAGAACGGCACGCTGATCCGCCTGGCGCTCGGCGAGATTAGCCGGCTTGATGCGCCACTTGGCATCGGGGCGTCTGCGCCACGTTCCCGACCCTGTGCATGGTGCATCGACGAGCACGACGTCAAAGCGTGCCCCGAGCGATTTCAGTGTATCGGCACGGCCTGCATCGACCACGTTGACATTTGTGACGCCCGCTCGTGTCAACCGCTCAAAGATAGGGCGCAGTTGGAGCTTGTCGCTGTCATAGGCGTAAATCTGCCCGGCGTTTTGCATGCTGGCCGCCAGCGCCAGCGTCTTGCCGCCGGCCCCCGCGCAGAGGTCCAGAACCTGCATCCGCGGGCGGGCGCCGGCCATGAGAGCAGCAATCTGGCTGCCCTCATCTTGCACTTCGAACCAGCCCTTGCCATGCGAGGTTTCCGCTTCAACGTGCGGCGCACGCGCGTCACCTTGGGGTGCTGCAATGCGCAGACCATTCGGAGCCAGACTGGTCGCGGTTGCCCCAACCGGGCCTAGCGCATCGAGAACCTGTTCGCGCGTCGCCTTCAGCGTGTTCGTGCGCAGGTCGATAGGCGCGCGCCGGGACAGGGCCAGGCCTTCTTCGGCGGCGCGTTCGCCAAACACTTTAGCCAGTGACGGTGCCAGCCATTCCGGATAATTTCCAATCACCCACGCTGGCGCATCGGCGGAGGCCTTCACGTGCAGTCGCTGGCGCTCATCGTCTGTCAAAACGGAGAGGCTATGTCCGTCGCCGGGAACAAGCGACGCAATCGCGTCGAGGTCATGCCCGCGCGCCGCCTGGAGAGAGCCCAGCACAATCGCGCGTGGCGTGTCATCTCCCATTATCCACGCAGATGAGGCTTTGGTGCGCAAGGCGTCGAATACCAGCGTGCCAATGGCCGAGCGGTCGCCGCTGCCGGCAAAGCGATGCGCCTTGCCCCAGTCGGAGAGCGCTGTGGAGGCTGGGCGGTGACGGTTGAGACAGTCGTCAAGAACGTCCACGGCCGCTGCCAGCCGGGCTGAAGGGCGCATTCTGCTATGTCCCTGTGACGATACGGAAGGCAAACAAGATCCACATGATCAGCAGCGCGACGGCGCCTGCCCCATAAGCAGGGAAACGTGCATTGAGATCGTTGCTGGTTGTGTGAATGTAAGCGTGCACAAGGCGCAGGAGCGTGAAGGTCCACGCCAGCCCTACAAAGAAAAAGTCGGTCTTGCCGGTGATCAGAATGAACGCGACGAGCACGTAGAACAGCACCGGCAGTTCATGCTGGCTGTGATAGCTGTTGCCGATTTGAGTGGCGCGGTTCGACCACCCCGGCTGACCCAGCACGATGTCGCCGGCTTTGACAGCCCCGCACTTGAGATCACCGATGCGGGCTCGCGCCATCAAGCCGTGCAGGAGCGCGGTCAAGGCAATGAGCACGAACACCGGGTAAAGTAGGGCTGTTGCATCCACGAACTTAATCCTTCGGTCAAATAATGAATGGGTCGGGAGAAATGAGGTCTCAGCCGCCGCCGGGATAGTTCGGGCTTTCACGCGTAATGAGAACGCCATGTGCGTGACTCTCGCGCATGCCTGCCGCCGAGATGCGCACGAACTGGGCCCGCTCCTGGAACTCAGCCAATGTGCGCGCGCCGAGATAGCCCATCGAGGAGCGAAGACCGCCGACCAGCTGATGCAGCACAGCATCGACCGGGCCCTTGTAGGGCACTTGGCCTTCGATCCCTTCAGGCACGAGCTTGAGCGTGTCTTTTACCTCCTGCTGGAAGTAGCGGTCGGCAGAACCGCGTGCCATTGCGCCCACCGAGCCCATGCCACGATAGGCTTTGTAGGTGCGGCCTTGATACAAGTATGTTTCGCCCGGGCTCTCATCTGTTCCAGCCAGTAGTGAGCCCACCATTACACAGTCGGCGCCGGCAGCAAGTGCCTTGGCAATGTCGCCCGAATAGCGCAGACCGCCATCGGCGATAATCGGCACATCGTGCTTATGGGCTTCAGCGGCGCATTCCATAATGGCAGTCAGCTGGGGCACGCCAACGCCTGCCACGATGCGCGTTGTGCAGATGGAGCCGGGGCCGATCCCTACCTTCACACTATCGGCGCCAGCATCAATCAGCGCGCGGGTGGCGTCGGCCGTCGCCACGTTGCCAGCCATGACCTGGACTGAGTTCGACATTTTCTTGATGCGTGTCACGGCTTCCAGAACGCGCTTGGAGTGTCCGTGTGCGGTATCCACGACAATCAAATCACAGCCAGCCGCGATCAGCCGTTCGGTGCGCTCGTAGCCGTCTTCACCAACGGTTGTTGCCGCGGCAGCGCGCAAACGGCCTTCGGCATCCTTGCAAGCAAACGGATGCTTCTGTGCTTTCTCTATATCCTTGACGGTGATCAGACCGATGCAATGGTAGTCATCGTCAACGACCAGAAGCTTCTCAATTCGGTTGGTGTGAAGCAGCCGCTTGGCTTCATCCTGGCTGACCTTACGTTTGACAGTGATCAGCCGCTCTTTTGTCATCAACTCTGACACGGGCTGATTAGGGTTCGTCGCAAAGCGCACGTCACGATTGGTCAGAATACCGACGAGCTTACCCTTGCCGGCCTCCGTCTTCGCCCCCTTGCCTTTAATGGCTTCCACCACCGGAATGCCGGAGATGTTGTTATCGGCCATCAGCTTCAGGGCATCTGCAAGATTGGCTGTGGGCTCGATCGTCACCGGGTTCAGCACAATGCCCGATTCATATTTTTTCACCTGAGCCACGTGGCGGGCTTGTTCTTCCGGTGTCAGGTTGCGGTGCATCACTCCGATCCCGCCTTCCTGGGCCATGGCGATGGCGAGGCGGCCCTCCGTTACGGTGTCCATGGCGGACGAAATGATCGGGATGTTAATCTTGATCGTGCGCGTGATGCGCGAAGAGACATCGACCTGATTGGGCATCACGTCGGAAGCCGCGGGCACCAAAAGCACGTCGTCGAACGTCAAAGCGAGCCCCGAATCCATAATGATGGGCCGTTTGGCCATGGGCTAATCTCCTCGGGGGATTGACAAATTCGGGTTGAATGCGCCTTCAAGACGCCAAAGCTACCGGCACTGTCGGAAGCGCTATACCATTGCGCCCTGATCAGGGGAAGTGCGGCGCACCGCCTGCCCTCGCGGCATTGCGACCGGACAATTGCGCCTGCGTGATTAGATTTTGCTCAGGCGGCGTTTGCCATCGCGATGCGGCGTTTTCAAGCGGCGTTTGCGGACAGAAATGGTGCCCTGCAAACGGACCATCGTGACCAAACGTAACACTATAACACATTAGAGTTGCTGATAACTTGCCCGGTGAAATTCAATTGGACCTGATCCATTGACCCCGCTAAGAAAGGCACGCTCCCAGATAAGGGAGACATTCAATGGAGGAAACATCATGAAGGTTTGGACGAAGCCTGCCGTGCGCGAGCAGGAAGTTGGCCTCGAGGTCACGAGCTATCTCCCGGCTGAAATCGACCTGATCTAACGATCGGATTGATTTGGTTCATGCACTGATGAGCCTTAAGCACGGCGGTCCGCAAGGCCGCCGTTGTTTTTTTGGCGAGGCCGCCGTTGTTTTTTTGGCGAGGCCGCCGTTGTTTTTTTGGCGCGGCCGCCGTTGTTTTTTTGGGAACGGGGACATGACCCGAACCCCTGACGTGCTGCAAATTGCGTGGCTCAACTCGCTCGGGTTCGGGATCGTGTCCCCTGACAAAGTTATTTCTGTCAGGGGACACGATCCCGAATTCAAGTGCAGAGAATTCGGGTCATGTCCCCGTTTCACATCTTCTTTCGCGACTTGATCGCCGCAGCTAACGTGCCCTCATCGAGATAATCGAGTTCACCGCCAACCGGCACGCCTTGTGCGAGTTTAGAAATCGCCACACCCGACGCCGCCAGCTGATCGGTGATGTAGTGCGCCGTCGATTGCCCCTCCACGGTCGAGTTCAACGCCAGCAACACTTCCTTGACCCCGCCGCCCATCACCCGCGCCACCAGCGAAGCAATATTTAACTCGCTTGGCCCGATGCCATCGAGCGGTGACAAATGCCCGCCAAGCACATGATAGAGCGCATTGACGACGCCGGCGCGCTCTAGAGCCCACAGATCGCCGACCTCTTCCACCACCACAATCAGCGTCTGATCGCGACGGCTATCCTGGCAGACTGTGCACGGTTGAACCGTATCGACGTTCCCGCACGTGAAGCACACCACAATCTTATCGACCGCCACGCGCAGCGCATCCGCCAGCGGCACCAGCAGATCCTCGCGCCGCTTGATCAGCGCGAGTGCCGCCTTGCGCGCCGAGCGCGGCCCCAGCCCCGGCATACGCGACAACAGCGCTACCAGCCGCTCGATCTCGGGTCCTGCAATCTTTTTTGACATGGGTGAGGAGGTAGCAGGCACTGCCCCGCCGATCCAGACGCACGTGTGTCGCGTGCGGGTCGTCAAACTTGTAACAGCCGCACCACTATTTGCGGTCACCGATTGATCCGCCTGGACGCCGGGCGTTTTTGCTGCCAGCTTTCAATAAGGTCACATACCCGGGGGATGATGGATGTGAGGTATGCAGCCGCAAAACTTCCGCTCGCACTCGCCATGCTGTTCTTCGCTGCAACAGGTGCTAAAGCGCAGGACGCGACCGGCGCATCTTTTATAGAGTCACTCGCCACTCGGCCATCGCTCCTCGACGGCCCGGCAAGCCCGAAAGAAGCACTCCGGGCGCATGGCATAAATGCCGACTTCTCACTCAGCCAGTTTTACCAGGGCTACGTTGCGGGTGCTGCCACCCGGGACTGGCAATATGGCGGTAAGGGCGATGCCGTGCTCACATTCGACGGAGCCAAGCTCGGATTGTGGAAGGGCTTCTACGTCAATGTGCATCAAGAATGGCAATACGGCGAAGACACCAACGCTCAGGGTGCCGGCGTTCTGCTGCCCGTGAATACCGCATTGGCTTTTCCGCGCCTGGGTGGTCATGAGCGCGACACGTCCATTCTCGTCACACAGTACTTCAACGAGAACATTTCACTCACGGCCGGCAAATTCAATATGCTCGATGTGCTTGCCAAAACGCCGATCTTGGGCGGTGGCGGCATCGACACGTTCATGAACATCGGCCTTGCGGCACCCGTGACCGGCATCACGCCGCCGTACCTTGCAGGGGCCTCCCTCACGGTCAAGACAGAGCCGGCAATTTTCAATGTGTTCGTCTACGACCCGCGCAACGCGCAAAACTGGGATGTGATCGAGCACCCCTTCACCGAGGGAACAACGATCCTCGGGTCGGTAACAGTCCCGGTAAAAATTGCGGGCCTAACCGGGTTCCAATCCGTCAAAGCTATCTTTAGCAACCAAGAGGGGCTGGATCTTTCCGATGCACCTCAGCTTTTGCTGCCAAAGGAATTCCAAGGCGTCATTGGCACCTAGGATGACCGCTGGTTTTTGTCT
>JANNXL010000310.1:0-19622 GCA_031409575.1 Hyphomicrobium sp. | reverse complement strand
GCGCGCAAGGCTATCGTAGTCGACGTTCCCAGGCAGATCATCGAGCTCGTGATAGAAGGGGTTCCGGAAGGGTGCCGTGTCCGTCACCATCATCGCTGGAAAACCGAAATGGTGAAAGGCCCAGTGATCGGACAAATCAGCCCCTTCGAGAAATCCTGGCGCAATGCCGCCAATGGAGGGGAACTCCAAATGAGATCGGAAAGACGTGAGTGCCCGGCGCAGGAACGCTCGTGAGCCCGGCAGACCCACAAACGCGATGAAGTTGCCGGTATCAGGATAAATCAAGCCAAACGGCCACGGGAATTCCTGGCTGCCGGGTTCGTTTGAGAAGTAGCCGATCGTTTCGAGCGCAATCATGCCCTCGATGTTCTCGCCGCGATCTTTGAGTGCCTGGGCATGCTGCCAGCTGCCCATGTCGGGCGTTTTGCCGTAGGGCTGTTCTTCGTTGACCCAAAAGGCCAGCCGCAAGCGGTATGATGCCGGCTTTAGCGAAGCGAGGTGTCGGGCGAGTTCCAGTGCCGCTGCAACGCCGGTTCCATTGTCATTGGCGCCGGGTGCGTCTTCGGCGCTGTCGTAGTGCGCGCCGATGACAAGTGTGGGGATCGCCTGCGTCGCGCCCGGCGGTTCCCAAACCACTTCGATGTTGCGAACAGGCTTGCCGCGCACGGAGAAAACATGCAGTTGCGGCTTGAGGCCGTAACTCGTCAGTGTCTTTTCAAGATAAAGGGCCGCCGCTTCGAGCGCATCGTAGTGATCGAGGTTATGCGGTTCACTGGCCACGGCCGTGACATGAGCTTCGAGGCGCGCTGCAAGCGCATGATCCGCATCGCTGAGCGGCGGCAGTGGACCAGAAAACGGCTGGCGCGGGAATACAACCGCATACCCAACGGCCGCGGCGATCAGCAAAGCAGCGATGGCGGCCAGACTTGATAAGAGCGCCATTGCGCTGCGCCATTCTCTTGCGAGACACAAAGTTAACAGCAGACGGACGGCTGCCCATCGTTTCTTATCGCAAACAGCATGCTCTGCAAGCGCTTCAAGATCAGTGATGAAATCTTAGCCGCAGCGATAGCGGGTTACTCGTCGTCGCCGTCATCAGCTGGAAGGGCCGCAACCGGCATTTCCTTTTCGCGTGCCCGCTCGATTTCGCGCAGGCGGTCCCGCTCGGCTTCGCGCTCGCGCTTGTTTTCACTGTCCTTGGCGGCCTTGGCGAGGCGCATATCGAGATAGCTGCCGACGCACGACTGCAATTCGTCGGTCTTATTTTCGAAGAAGTGGTTGGCACCCGGAATGATCTCGTGATCGATCTTGATGCCCTTCTGGGTTTTGAGCTTGGCTGACAGTTCCGCAACCGAGTTGCTCGGCACGACGCGGTCTTTGTCGCCATTCACCATCAAACCGGAGGCGGGGCAGGGGGCGAGGAATGAGAAGTCGTAGAGACTCGAAGGCGGGGCGACGCAAATAAAGCCATCGATTTCCGGGCGGCGCATCAGCAGCTGCATCGCAATCCAAGTGCCGAACGATACGCCCGCGATCCAGCAGTATTTGGCATCCGGCTTGACGATCTGCAGCCAATCGAGGGCTGACGCTGCGTCCGAGAGTTCACCGGGTCCGCCATCCCAGAAGCCCTGGCTGCGGCCAACACCGCGGAAGTTAAAGCGCAGCACCGAGAAACCGCGTTGTACGAAGGTATAATAAAGCGAGTAGACGACCTGATTGTTCATCGTGCCGCCGAACTGCGGATGCGGATGAAGAATGAGTGCAATGGGGCTGTCGGTGCCGCCTTCATGATGATAGCGGGCTTCGATGCGGCCCGCAGGGCCGTTCATAATCAGCTCAGGCATGGAGGTGACAGGCTTTCTGGGGCTGGGGCCGCGAATGCAGCACTTGCAAAATCAATCCGGCGGTCTCTTAGCACGCTGTCTATGGTGAATAGCAAGCCTGACGACGTGTCCCCCGCCGATAGCCTGCGGGTGAGCCAGATTGGACTTTCAGGGACTGCCCGCATCCATCACGCATTTGTGCCTTAGTTATACTTGACTTGGCCGCTCGGAATTTTCATATTCGGCCAAGAAGTTTAGAACTATTCGAAAGTCAGTCTTGGTGCTGCTGGCGGCATTCGTCTCGTTTGGAGACAGGGTACGCCGCGCCGAGTTCAGATGTTCTGGGGTTTTTGCGAAGGCCCTGAACCAGATGTTCCGCTTCTCATACGCTTGAGTGGTCCGGCAGCGGCGCTGGAAACAGATTGTGTGCAAAGTATCGAGAAGGAAGCAGTCACTTGGAGTTGAACACCAAAGGCCGGTACGCGGTCACAGCGCTCGCTGATCTCGCCAAATATGGCGCGGGTGAAGCGGTGTCGTTGGCGAGCATTTCCGAACGCCAGCAGCTGCCGCTGTCCTATCTCGAACAGATTTTCATGAGCCTGCGCCGCTCGGGGCTCGTGGAAAGCGCGCGGGGCCGTTCGGGCGGTTATCGGCTGACGAAGCCTGCATCGGGCATCAGCGTCGCCGACGTGATGCGCGCGGTTGAAGAAGAAACCCGCATGACCGGCTGCCGCGATGGCAAAACAGCGTGCCGGGGTGACAAACCGTGCCTGACTCACAACCTATGGACAGCACTTGGCGATGAGATCGACGGGTTCCTGTCAACCGTAACTCTGCAAGATGTGCTCGACGGCATTCCTGCGGCCAAGCGTCAGGTGCGAAACGGCACATCCAAGACCGGGAGAGCCGCTGCATGACATCTCAGCGCGTTTATCTCGATTACAATGCTACGGCTCCGCTGCTTCCAGACGCGCGGGCGGCCATGATTGCGGCGCTTGAACTCGCAGGCAATGCCTCGTCGGTGCATGCTGATGGCCGCGCCGCGCGGGCCATGATTGAGAAAGCGCGCCTGCAGATCGCAGCGCTGCTCAACGCGCAATCTTCTGAAGTCGTTTTCACAAGTGGCGCGACCGAGTCCAACACATGGGCGCTTGCGTCTGGATGGGACACAATATTCGTTGCAGGCGTGGAGCACGTCTCCGTATTGGCTGCGGCTGAGGCTTCTGGCGCGCAAGTCGTGAAGCTGGCGGTCGATGGTGCCGGACGCCTCACTCCTGAAGGCCTTTCAGTGGCCATAGCAAACGCTGGTCCCTCTGGCCGCGCGCTGCTGAGTGTGCAGATGGCCAACAATGAGACCGGCGTGTTGCAAGACGTGCCAGCGTTGACTTCGGTTGCGCGGGATGCGCGCATCGCGGTTCACACCGATGCGGTCCAAGCCTGCGGACGGCTGGCGGTTGATTTTACCGCGCTAGGTGTCGATTTCATGAGCGTATCCGCCCATAAAATGGGAGGCCCGAAAGGTGCCGGCGCGCTGATCATCCGCGATGGCGTGAGTTTGAAGCCGTTGCTCGCCGGCGGGGGCCAGGAACGCCGCCGCCGTGGTGGCACAGAAAATATCGCCGGCATTGCTGGTTTTGGCGCAGCGGCTGACGCGGTCGTACGCCAAGCGGAACGCGTGACGGATCTTCGCGCGCTTCGTGATGGCCTGGAGCGGCATATTCTGGATATGACACCGCACGCAGTTGTGATTTCACAGGCCGCTGACCGGCTGCCGAACACGACGTGCGTCGCACTGCCCGGCACGCACTCCGAAACACTTGTGATCAAGCTGGACCTGGCTGGCGTTTCCATATCAGCGGGTTCGGCGTGCTCGTCTGGCAAGGTGGGTGCCAGCCATGTACTGGCGGCCATGCAAATTCCAGATCAGTTGGCCGGATGCGCAGTTCGCATCAGCATCGGGGCTGAGACGAATGGCAAAGATATTGCTGCTTTTTTGGATGCGTGGGGGCATGTGGCCGCCCGCACGGGAAAAGCCGCCTGAAGTTTGAAGGTTTTGATTTGATCGTCCGTAATGCGGGCGAACAAGGAGTGAAGTCAGAATGGCCGCAGTGCAGGAGACGATTGATCAGGTCAAGAAGATCGACGTTGATCAATACAAGTATGGCTTTGAAACCAAGATCGAGAGCGTGCGTGCGCCCAAGGGTCTGGACGAGAGCACCGTGCGCTACATTTCGGCGCGCAAGAACGAACCGCAGTGGATGCTCGATTGGCGGCTAGACAGCTTCCAGCGCTGGAAGACCATGACCGAGCCCGTGTGGGCAAAGGTGCATTACCCCAAGATTGATTTCCAGGATCAATATTACTACTCGGCTCCCAAGAGCACCGAGGGCCCGTCGTCGCTGGCGGAAGTAGATCCGGAATTGCTCAAGACTTATGCCAAGCTGGGCATTCCGCTGCTGGAGCAAGAACTTCTGGCTGGCGTAAAGGGTGCGAAGTCACGCGTGGCGGTTGATGCTGTGTTTGATAGTGTGTCGGTTGTCACCACCTTCAAGGACGAACTGAAAAAAGCGGGCGTGATCTTCTGCTCGTTCTCGGAAGCCGTGCGTGAGTACCCCGAGCTGATCCAGAAGTATCTCGGCTCCGTGGTGCCGCAGTCCGACAACTATTATGCGGCGCTGAATTCGGCCGTGTTTTCAGACGGCTCGTTTGTCTACATCCCGCCGGGCGTACGCTGCCCCATGGAGTTGTCGACGTATTTCCGCATCAACGAAAAGGAAACCGGCCAGTTCGAGCGCACGCTTATCATTGCCGACAAGGGCGCGTTCGTGTCGTATCTCGAAGGCTGCACGGCTCCGATGCGCGATGAAAATCAGTTGCACGCGGCCGTTGTTGAATTGGTCGCGCTCGATGATGCCGAAATCAAGTACTCGACCGTGCAGAATTGGTATCCCGGTGACAAAAACGGCAAGGGCGGAATTTACAACTTCGTGACAAAGCGCGGCGACTGCCGCGGCCACAACTCGAAGATCTCGTGGACGCAGGTCGAAACGGGCTCGGCGATCACCTGGAAGTACCCGAGCTGCATTCTGCGCGGTGATAACTCGCGAGGCGAGTTCTATTCGATCGCCGTTTCAAATGGCTATCAGCAGGTCGATAGCGGCACCAAGATGATCCATCTCGGCAAGAACACCTCAAGCCGGATCATCTCAAAGGGCATCGCCGCCGGGCATTCGCAGAACACCTATCGCGGGCTGGTCTCGGCGCATCGCAAGGCGACCAACGCGCGTAACTTTACCAATTGTGATTCATTGTTGATCGGCGACAAGTGCGGCGCGCATACGGTGCCCTACATCGAAGCCAAAACGTCGAGCGCACACTTCGAGCATGAGGCGACAACCTCGAAAATCTCCGAAGACACGCTGTTTTACTGCATGCAGCGCGGGCTGTCGCAGGAGGAGGCCATCGCCGTCGTCGTTAACGGCTTCGTGCGCGATGTGCTGCAGCATCTGCCCATGGAGTTCATGGCTGAAACGCAAAAGCTGATTGGGATCTCGCTTGAGGGGAGCGTCGGTTGATGAATGAAAAGGTAGAGAACCTGCTGCTAGAGCAGTTGCGTGCAATCCGGAGTGATATCGCCCGCTTGGCTGATCGCATGGATACGCTCTCTACCGAGATGCGTGCCATTCGCCATCAACACGCTGCTGTGACAACGCTTCAGGAGCATGACCACGATGACGTTGCGTCGAAAAAAGTTCGGCTTGATCGGATTGAGCGCCGCTTGGAATTGGTCGATGAAACGGGTTGAGAGTTTGTAGGTTGGGTCAGGGCGCGACTTTCGCGGCCGTAACCCAACACTTCGAAGCAGAAGGTTGAATAAAAGGTGTTGGGTTACGCGCTCGTGCGCTAGCCCAACCTACGAAGTGAAGCGGAGTTAAAGACTAAATGCTCGAAATTAAAAATCTGCACGTAAAACTCGCCGAGGAAGATAAGCCCATCCTCAAAGGGCTGACGCTCTCGGTACCCAAAGGCGAAATCCACGCCATCATGGGCCCGAACGGCTCGGGTAAGTCGACGCTTGCCTACGTTCTGGCCGGCCGCAAGGGCTATGAGGTGACAGACGGCGACATCATCTGGAACGGTGAAAGTATCCTGGAAATGGCGCCCGACGAGCGTGCCGCCAAGGGCGTGTTTCTCGCGTTTCAGTACCCGATGGAAATTCCCGGCGTCGCGGGGCTCACGTTTTTGCGCACGGCAACCAACGCTGTCCGCAAAAAGCGCGGTGAGGCCGAGCTGACAACGCCCGCTTTCATGAAGGTGGTGAAAGAGCGCGCGGCTGATCTCAGCATCGATTTTGAAATGCTCAAGCGCGCCGTCAATGTCGGCTTCTCGGGCGGTGAAAAGAAACGCTCGGAAATTCTGCAAATGGCCATGCTTGAGCCGTCGCTGTGCGTGCTCGACGAGACCGACTCCGGCCTCGATATCGACGCGCTCAAGATTGTGTCGGATGGCGTGAACGCTCTGCGCTCGCCCGATCGCGCCATGCTCGTCATCACGCATTATCAGCGGCTGTTGACCTACATCGTGCCCGATAAGGTCCACGTGCTGGCCGATGGCCGTATTCAGAAGACCGGCGGAAAAGACTTGGCGCTGGAACTGGAAACGTCGGGCTATGCCGACTATTCGGGCAAGGCCGCTTGAGCTTAACCCGTAGGTTGGGTTAGCGGCGAGAGCCGCGTAACCCAACGGCTTTTGACGGATATTTGACGAGACGTGTTGGGTTACAGCGGGAAGGCCCGCCTAACCCAACCTACGAAGAAGAAGATGGTTCGCTAATGAACGTAGCCGTGATCAAGACAAAAGCCGAAACGGCGCTGCTCGAGCAGTTCGAGAAGGTTGCCGCCGATTTGCCGGGTGGAGAAGGCGTGCGCCAGCAGCGCCGCAAGGCGATTGGTGACTTCGCCGGGCGAGGTCTGCCGCACCGGCGCATCGAGGAATGGAAATACACGGATGTGCGCGCACTTCTGAAGGAGGCCGCAATGCCTCTTCGTAAGATAGCGCCCGCCAAACTTTCGAAATCTCAGCGTGCCAAACTGACTGGCGGGATTGACGCCACCACGCTTATTTTCGTCGACGGGTTGCTGGCAGAGCAAGACAATGACCCTGAAAAGGGTGTCGAAATCTCAACGATGGGCAGCAGTCTGGTGTCCTCACATCAAAGCCTCGCTACACCTGCGCTCGAAACGATCGATGCAGGTGCACGCAGCGTCCTGTCGCTGAATGCGGCGTTTGTGACCGACGGGGCTGTCATTCACCTCGCGTCCGGCGCAAAACTTTCGCGCCCTATTCATCTCGTGTTTGTGAGCACAGGCGCAGCAAACCATGCCGTGAGCCTGCGCAACGCCATCGTGATGGAGGCAGGCGCTGAGGCCACGCTGATCGAGAGTTTTGTTGCAGAAGGCAAAGGCTCGACGCAGACGAACACGCTGACCAGTGTGTCGCTCGCCAAAGGTGCATCGCTGCATCATGTTACGACCGCTGATATCGCGGCTGGTTCCATGCACCTGAGCAATACCATTGCTGATCTTGGGGCAAATTCATCGTACCGTCCGTTCCAGATGTCGACAGGCAACGGCGTCACCCGCCACCAGCTGACCATCACGTTCTCGGGCCGTCATGCGACATTCGATTTGGGGTCCGCCGTGCTTTCCACGGGGGGCGGCCATATCGACACCACCATGGTGGTCGATCACGCCGTGCCCGATTGCACCAGCCGCGAACTCTATAAATGTGTGCTCGATGGCCGGGCACGCGGCGTGTTTCAAGGCAAGGTGATCGTTCGGCCGGACGCCCAGAAAACCGATGGCAAACAGATGGCGCGCGCGCTGCTGCTGTCGCCGGATGCCGAGTTCAATTCCAAGCCGGAACTTGAGATCTACGCCGACGATGTGGTCTGCGGCCATGGAACCACGTCAATGGAACTGGATGACGACTTGCTGTTTTACTGCCAGTCGCGCGGTATCCCAACGGCGGAAGCGCGCACATTGCTGGTCGAATCCTTTATTGGTGAGGCGATAGACAAGATCGAGCATGAAGGGTTGCGCGAGATACTGATGGACAGGGCGCGCGCCTGGTTGAACGGCACGAACACGTAGGGCAATGCCCGAAGGACATTGACAATATGGCATCGGCAGCGCGCACATCACAGGCACTGGCTCCCAGCTTCGGCGCGGGTGCCTACGACGTTGAGCGCATCCGGGCTGACTTCCCGATCCTATTCCGCGAAGTTTACGGCAAACCGCTGGTCTATCTCGACAATGGTGCGTCAGCCCAAAAGCCGCTGCCTGTGCTTGAAGCCATGGATCACGCCTATCGCTTTGAGTATGCCAACGTGCATCGCGGACTGCATTATCTGTCGAATACGGCAACGCAGCGCTTTGAAGATGCGCGTGAGATCACGCGGCGCTTCCTCAATGCGCCGTCCTCCGACGAAATTATTTTCACGCGCAATGCAACCGACGCGATCAACCTGGTTGCCAGCTCGTATGGCGCCATGGCGATTGGCGAGGGCGACGAAATCGTGCTCTCGATCATGGAACATCACTCCAACATCGTGCCGTGGCATTTCCATCGCGAACGCAAGGGCGCAGTTCTGAAGTGGGCACCCATTGCTGATAACGGCGAGTTCCTGCTCGATGCGTTCGAGCGGCTGTTAACGCCGCGCACCAAGATCGTTGCTATCACGCATATGTCGAATGTGCTCGGCACTGTTGTGCCAGTAAAAGAAATCATCAAGCTGGCGCACGCGCGCGGTATTCCCGTGCTGGTCGATGGCAGCCAGGCCAGCGTGCATATGGCCGTCGACGTGCAGGACCTCGATGCCGATTTTTATGTGCTGACCGGGCACAAGGTTTATGGGCCGTCGGGCATCGGCGTACTTTACGCCAAGAAAAAGCATCTTGATGCCATGCCGCCTTACGCCGGCGGCGGCGAGATGATCGACATCGTGCAGGTTGACCGCATTACGTATGCGAAGGCTCCGCACAAGTTTGAAGCCGGGACGCCGGCGATCGTTGAGGCCGTCGGGCTGGGTGCTGCGCTCGGCTACATGATGCAGATCGGCCGCGAGCAAATCGCTAAGCACGAAGCTGAAATCTCGGCATACGCGCATGGCCGTATGGCTGAGCTCCCATTCGTGAAGATTTACGGCACGGCACCCGGCAAGGGCGCGATTATTTCGTTCGGCGTCGATGGGCTGCACCCGCACGACATCTCGACCATTATCGATCGTTCGGGAATAGCTGTGCGCGCGGGACACCACTGCGCCCAGCCGCTGATGGAGCGTTTGGGCGTGACGGCCACGTGCCGCGCCTCATTTGCTATGTACAACACCAAAGCGGAAGTGGATGCGTTGGTCGCGGCCCTCATTCGCGCGCATGAGTTTTTCGCCTGACACGTAAGTGGTCAGGCAACGGAGTGAAGAGTATGGACGGCAAACCTTTGGATCAAGAAAACGCTGGGTTGGTTACACCCGCAGCGGATGAAGCCGTAGCGCCCCTGACACTTGCGGAAGGCGGAACGCCTGTCGAAGGCTCAGCGCTTTCGGCTGAAGAACTGGACCGTTTGACGGCTGACATCATTGCCGCTCTCAAGACGGTTTACGACCCGGAGATCCCGTCCGACATCTATGAACTTGGCCTGATTTACAAAATTGACGTCGGCGACAACCGCGAAGTGGCCATCGACATGACGCTGACCGCGCCGGGCTGCCCCGTTGCCGGTGAAATGCCGATTTGGGTCGAGAACGCTGTCAACACGGTCGCAGGCGTATCCGGCACTACCGTCAAGATCGTGTTCGATCCGCCGTGGAACCAAAGCCGCATGTCGGACGAAGCGAAGCTCGCCGTCGGCATGTTTTAGCGCAGCGATCCGCCCTCCTCACACAACTGTCGCAAGACCAGTGCATAACGTGGCCACTTGAACGGCTTGCGGCGTTTGCTGCTGCATCCGTCTGGCATTGCGGAGCGCTTGCGATCATGCGGCTTTCGAAGCTTGGCTACTATTTGGATTTCTTTCTCAGTGCAGCGTTGATTTTTGGCTTCGCGGTCATGGCCGCATCGCTACCCTCTTGGGCAATGATGTCATGGTGGCTGTTCTATGTTGGGTTAGGCGCCGCCGTCTGGACCTTGATCGAGTACGTGGTGCATCGCTGGCTCTATCACAGCGTTCCCTATTTCCGGGATGTTCATGACGCGCACCATGCCGAGCCCAATGCGCACATCGGCGCCCCGCCCGTCATATGTATCGCGATCATTTTCGCCGTTTTCTATGCGCCGCTGGCAACGGCTTATGTCACAGCCGCCAGCGGACTGACGGCCGGGATACTGATCGGCTACATGGCCTATATGCTGATGCACCATGCAGCGCACGCATGGACGCCGCCACCTGGCACGTGGCTTTACGAAGCGCGAAGGCATCACGCACTGCATCACTTCCGCTCAGAAGAATGCAACTTCGGGATTACGACGTCATTTTGGGATCATGTCTTCGGGACTGCGCTGAAGTCTCGTCAGAAAGGGTCAGCGATTGTGTCGCCAGACTCTGGAGCGTCCTAAAAGCCTCCCCTGCAATTTAGTTCTATGAATGTTTAACGGCAGCATTCGCGGAATCCGCGATTTTTCATCGGCTGGCCGGAAGTCTTTCGCCATCCCGCTCGAACACTTCCGACCAATGCCAATCCCCGAGCAGATCGAGAATTTCACCAGGCAGCGGCTCGGAGGCGATGGACCACACCAAACCCGCGCGTAAACAATTTGCGATGTTCATGAATGCTACCTCCCTGAGGCGCTTACGAGCCGGTTAGGGCCCACGTGTGTTCAAGACGATAAACTCTAAGTGCGTGCGAAAAGTTCCGACCGGGAACTCTCGTCCACACTGTGCGTCTACCTGCCAGCCCCGTTTGATCGCAGGAGACCACCGCTATGAAACGAGTTTTGACACTGACACTGGCGGCATTGGCCGGCTGTTCCTTGGGTTGGCTAGGGGCCGCACAGTCCGCCGATGCGCCGGTGGGCTTTGGACCGAACCCAGAGCTGCCCGCACCGCAAACCACATTTCTGCCAACCGTTCATATCGCACCCGCAAAGGGCTGGGCTGCGGGCAGCAAGCCCACGGTTGATCCACGGCTCGCCATTGCACCCTTCGCCTCAGACCTCAACCATCCGCGCTGGCTTTATGTGTTGCCCAATGGCGATGTTTTGGTAGCGGAAACCAACGCGCCGCCCCGGCCTAGCGATGGCTCGGGCATTAAAGGCTGGGTCATGCGGATGGTGATGAGCCGCGCAGGTGCTGGCGTGGAAAGCGCCAATCGCATCTCGCTGCTTCGCGACACGAATGGCGACGGCGTCGCCGATGTACGCACGGCGTTTCTTGAAGGTTTGAATTCGCCGTTTGGAATGGCCCTTGTTGGCAAAGATCTCTACGTGGCGAACACGGACGCGATTTTGCGGTTCCCTTACGTTGAAGGCAACACCCAAATAACAGCAGCAGGAACCAAGCTGGCTGACCTTCCAGCTGGTCCGATCAATCACCACTGGACCAAGAACATCATTGCCAGCAAGGACGGCACGAAGCTCTACGCAACAGTGGGTTCCAACAGCAACGTCGCGGAAACCGGAACCGAGAACGAGGAGCGCCGCGCCGCCATCCTGGAAATCGAAATGTCCACGGGATCAACCCGTGTGTTCGCATCTGGCCTTCGTAACCCAAACGGACTTGCCTGGCAGCCGCAGACGGGAGCCCTGTGGACAGCCGTCAACGAACGCGATGAACTCGGCGGTGATTTGGTACCCGACTATATGACGTCCGTCAAAGACGGCGCATTTTACGGTTGGCCCTATTCCTACTATGGGCAGCACGTGGATAAGCGCGTCGCACCGCCGCGATCCGACTTGGTCGCCAAAGCGATAGCGCCAGACTACGCGCTGGGTGCGCACACGGCTTCGCTCGGGCTGGCGTTCAGCGACGGGAAGTTGCTCCCTGAACAGTTCGCAGGCGGCGCGTTCATTGGTCAGCACGGCTCCTGGAATCGCAAACCGCGCAGTGGCTACAAAGTCATTTTTGTGCCATTTGCCGATGGGACGCCCGCAGGTCCGCCGGTCGACGTCGTCACCGGCTTTGTGAACAGCGAGGGCGAAGCCATGGGCAGACCTGTTGGTGTTGTCCTCGACAGGGCCGGTGCGTTGCTCGTCGCAGATGACGTCGGCAACACGATTTGGCGGGTCACCCCGGCTACGACTGTTTCTGGCGGCGGGTCCAACACACAAGCCGCTTTGGATCAGGCGCCAAATACGAAAACCGATGACACGTTTGCAAATAACAATGAGGCCGCGCCACCTGCCGAAGCTGAACCAAATCAAAAAAGGCGCGGGTCATTGTCTGATCAGCTTGAGAACAGTGAAGGCGTGATCCAACCGCCGATGAAGGGCGACGGAGATATCCAGAAGCCCACGCCGGAAGGGTTCAAGAGTGACATGCCTGTGATTGCACCTCCCGGTGAGCCCGGCGGCGACCCCTCGGTTCAACCAAAATAGCGCGGCGGCAGCTGGTCGCGAACATGGGAATAAGCCAAATGAAATCCCACGCCGAAGAACTGGAGCGTTTGAAAGCAGACTGGGAGTTTGCACCGCCCGGCCCCGAAAAAGAACTCGCACTTCAACGATACAAGGCTGGTCTGGAGTTGGCTGGTATGGTGGCGGAAAAGGTTGAGGAAGAGTATGTCGAGACAGCTGCGGACGCCCTCAAGTAGCAAGTTGACCGCTTGAATCGTTACTTCAGCGTTGCGTTGAGATAGCCGCAGCGGGACCCTGCGAGCTTTCGCAGCTTCGGGAAATCATGAATTTTCCCGTGCCGTGACCTTGCGATGTCCATCACCAGGCGTGATCCACTATTCCGCTTCGGCACGCGGAACCAATTCGGACTTGAGGCGTTGAAACAGATTAAATCCATTGTTCCAGGCCCTGAGCGTGGGGTTGTGTTTGGTGTCAACGCAGGAGACGCCGTGACATGATCGGAATGTGTAGGAACCGTGGCTGGAGGTAGTCACGCAGACCTTTGGATTTCAGAAAAGAACGAACTTTACGTGTCGCGATCGCGCCGCATTCAAGCGGGCAGGGGAGGAACTAAAATGGACTCGAAATCACTTGTTATTGGAGCGCTGGCTCTCGCCGTTGCCGTTCTCGGCTATTTCTATTACGAAAATCAGCGGACGACTGTGAAAATTGATCTTCCGGGCGTCAAGATCGAAGGCAAGTAGCCGCGGCGCTTGTGTTGGGGATTTCGATCACGTTGCCGCTGTTGCGCAATCCGCCCATGTGCGGCTCTTCGACGGACCGCGAACGGCACGCGCCACCACCGGAGCGAGCACCGGTTGTGCCACATTTCTTGAATGGATGGCGCTCCCTCCGGGAATCGAACCCGGCTTTTCAGAATGAAAATCTGACGTCCTAACCGATAGACGAAGGGAGCGTTGCCGGGAGGGTATAGGCAGGTTTGGGCTGCCTTGCAAGGCGCTCTAGCAATTCGTTTAATGGCACCTTCGCCGCAGCCTTAGCACCCTAGAAATGGCGCTCCCTACGGGAGTCGAACCCGTCTTTTCAGAATGAGAATCTGGCGTCCTAACCGATAGACGAAGGGAGCGTTCGCTAACATATGCGCGCTGTGATGCTTGCTTGCAAGCCGCCGGCCTGTCCCGGCACTAATATTTGCGTGACGCCGAACCTGCGCCCTCAAACTTTTCCGGCAATCTTGAGCGCGAACGCATAGTCCATCGCAACCTCTTTCAAGGCCTCATAGCGGCCCGAGGCGCCGCCGTGGCCTGCCTCCATATTGGTTTTCAAGAGGACCAAATTATCGCTGGCATTTTTCTCGCGCAGCTTGGCGATCCACTTGGCTGGCTCCCAGTAAGTGACGCGGGGATCTGTCAGGCCACCGAAAGCAAAGATATGCGGGTAGGCCTTTGCCTCCACGTTGTCGTAGGGCGAGTACGACTTGATGGCCGCAAAATCTGTGGCGCTGGTAATCGGGTTGCCCCACTCCGGCCATTCAGGCGGTGTCAGCGGCAGGCTTTCATCGAGCATGGTGTTCAGCACGTCGACAAAGGGCACATCCGCGATGATGCCCAGAAATAGTTCCGGAGCCATGTTGGCGATGGCCCCCATCAGCATGCCCCCGGCCGACCCGCCGTTGGCTACGATGCGGCCGCGCTGCGTGAGGCCTTCTTTGACCAGATATTCACCGGCCGCGATGAAGTCAGTGAAGGTGTTGGTCTTTTTTTCGTGCTTGCCGTTCGAATACCATCGATAGCCCTTGTCTTTGCCCCCGCGAATGTGGGCGATGGCGAAGATAATACCGCGATCAACAAGCGAGAGCCTTGCGGTAGCAAACGAGGCTGGGATTGAGATCCCATATGCGCCGTAACCGTAGAGAAACAGCGGAGCTGATCCATCGAGCGGCGTATCGTGGCGATAGAGGAGGGACACCGGCACCAACTCGCCATCGGGTGCTGGCGCAAACTGGCGGCGAGTGACGTAGTCAGCCGGGTTGTGGCCAGATGGCACTTCCTGGCGCTTGCGCAATTCGCGCGCGCGGGTGCGCATGTTGTAGTCGAATGTTTCAGACGGTGTGGTCATTGACGAATAGCTGAACCGCACCGTTTCGGTAACAAACTCGTCGCCCGAAAACATGCCGAGCGCGTAGGCTTCTTCGTCAAACGCAATCGAATGCTCTTCGCCGGACACGAGATCTCGAACGATCAGGCGCGGCAGACTGTCTTCGCGCTCCAGTCGCACCAAGTGGCCCGTATAAACGGTCGCTTCGATGATCAAACGGCCCGGCTTATGCGGAATGAGTTCGCGCCAGTGCGCGCGGCCAGGCGTGGCAACTGGGGTTTCCACGATGCGGAAATCTTCTGCACCTTCCGAGTTGGTTGTGATGATCAGCCGGTCTGAGTGATGCTCGACATGATACTCGTGCCCATGCTGGCGCGGCTCCACCATCACCGGCGCGGTCAGCGGCGCATCTGCATTGATCAGAAAAGCTTCATTCGACTGATGGTCGTGCGCATTGATAAGAATGTATTTGGCCGATTGCGTCTTGCCGATGCCGACATAATAGCCGGTATCTTTTTCCTCGTAGACGAGCGCGTCGCCGGCGATGGGTGTGCCGATCACGTGCCGGTAGACGTAGAGCGGGCGGTGGTTGCCATCGAGGCGCACATATAAAAGGGTGCGGCTGTCGTTGGCCCACACAAGATCGCCGCGCGCGTCTGGGATCACATCGGGGAGATCTTTGCCTGTGGCCAGATCGCGGATGCGGATCGAATAAATCTCGGAGCCCTTTTCATCAGTTGAGTAGGCAAAGAGCGTGTGATCGGGGCTATGCGACGATGTGCCAAGGTCCCAATAGCTTTTGCCTTCGGCCTCGACGTTGCCATCGAGCAGCACGGTTTCATCGCCGCCTCCGCGCGGCCGCCGCATGAGGCGCGGGTATTGGCCCCCTTTCACGAAGGTAGAAAAGTATTCGAACGGCCCATCCGGCACGGGTACGGTTCGATCGTCCGCCTTGAGACGTGCCTTCATTTCCGCAAACAACGTCGCCTGCAAGGCGGCGGTATCGCTCAGCTGTGCCTTGGTGTGGGCGTTCTCTGCCTCAAGGTAGGCCCGGATTTCGGGGTCAAGCTTTGACGGATCGCGCATCACGTCCTGCCAGTTGGCGGCGCGCAACCAGCCGTAGTCGTCTGTCAGAGTAATTCCGTGGTGCGTCACGGCCGTCGGCTTTTTGGCGGCGCGGGGCGGAAGCAGTGGTTGTGTAGGCGTTTCAGTGCCGTGCAAAGGTGAGGTCTCCAGTAAGCGGGGGTGCAGCAAGGGCCGATCAGTCTACGAGATTGGCCCTTTGCCGGACTGTGTCAAACACGGTGTTGATTGCGTTTACTGCTACGGTTGGATCTCATGAATTGGAGATGCACCTAATTAGAAAGTCCGCAATGGCCCGCCATCATACTTAGACTATAGTCCGAGAATCCATGCGTTTAGATAGCATTCGAGCCAGATATACTACGCTATTGGGGGCGTCTGACCACCGTTGTGACCACAATACTGTTCACAATTGTTGACAGGCGCCCTCCAATGCCTCTTCATTAGTATTCATACGGCACGAATCGTGCGTTGTGCTGGCGAGCCCGGGACTTCTAACGCTGGGTCATTGTGAACGGCCAAATAGTTTGGAAGGACACTGCGGATGGATGGGGAAGTAAAGCCCGAGATCATGGAACTCACGGCGAAGATTGTCGCCGCGTTTGTGAGCAACAACACGATCATCGCGAGTGACGTGCCGCAGCTGATCCATGAAACGTTTGCAGCCCTGAGTCGCGCCACCGGCGATGGTTTGGGTGTGCCCGCACGCGAAGAATTGAAGCCAAAGGTCCCGGTCAAGCGGTCAGTGATGCCTGATCACATCGTGTGCTTGGAAGACGGCAAGAAATTCAAATCTCTCAAGCGTCATTTGCGTACGCACTACAATCTGTCTCCGGAGGAGTATCGCGAGAAGTGGGATCTGCCGCACGACTATCCGATGGTGGCACCGAATTATGCGCGCGCGCGCTCCGACTTGGCAAAGAAGATGGGTCTTGGGACACGGCGCGATAGTGAGGGCTGAAAGATCAGCCGCCAATGGTTGAGAGTTGAAATTAACGATGCGAGAGGGCCTGTTGAATTGCAGGCCCTTTTGTTTTTTCTCTATCGAAGCTGGGAAGCGCGGCGGTCTCCGCCTTGTAGGCCTGGAGCAACTGGCTGTGCCGCGCGAGATCGTAAGTCCAATGACCGCTTAGGCCTCGAAGCCGCTCCTGGCGCAGCGCGCGCTTGAGTTTTGAGATCAGCAATGCCTGGCCTGGCGTAGACGCATCGCTCAGTTCGTGCGGCCAGATAGCGATCAGTTTGGGCAAATCCGTCGAGCGGCAATAGTGCGCGCGCTCTGAGTGTGGGTCAAATTCCAGGGCTGTATCTCCACCTGAATTGAGAAGATGGAAATGATCGCATCGTGCAGCCACGCGGGGATTACTTCGTGAATTAATTGTACCGGAGCCGCGCGACTTAAAAAGTTATCCCCGCCGTTCACCGCAGTTTTAGTTTGGGCTCACGACGGCACGCAATTGCCGCTACCTTTCGCGACGGGCCTTTCGCCAGGCACGTTAGAACCCCAGGCACTAGGTCTTGCACGTGAGGTTATGGTGGATTTTGAAGCAGATGCGATACGCAGCGTGGTACTGGGCCGGCACTCAGCCGCTTCCATTGCCTTTGAGCATGATCGTGCCTCATCGGAGCGCATCACGATTGATGCAGCCGTTGCACAGGTTTTTGGCCTAACGGCTCCGCAGATCTCCTGTGCCACACGCGGGCGGGCCAATGCAGCGCTCGCTCGCCAAGTCGCAATGTACGTCACGCATGTCTCATGCGGCATGAACCTTACCGATGTTGGAATTCTTTTCTCGCGCGACCGCACCACCGTTTCGCATGCCTGTGCCGTCATCGAGGACCGTCGCGACGATCCGGTTTTTGATCGGGTCCTTGAGTTATTGGAGTGGATTGTCCCGGAACTTCTCGCACGCGCCGGCCGCGGCCGCAGACTCAACTCTTAACCACTGGAAAGTTTACAATGGCAGGTCAATCAAGCCAGGCTTCCGGCCATGCCGGAGGTGACGACGCCGTGCGCGCACTGCGCTTCCTCGCTCGTAAAATTGCATCGTGCGGCGTCAGGCAAAATGGTCATGCCCATGGCATCGAAATTGGGATCGAGCACGGCACAGGAAAACACTTATCTGTTGTGATTTCGCAAGCAAGTTGGCTTTTGCTTCGCGCCAAGGACTGGGTCGCGGCTGTTGAGTGTGAAAGTTCAGCGGCAAACGCAAGCGGTCACCTCTGGCGCTTGACGGCGCGGGGGCGCACTCACTTGCGCCATCAGCTGAGTCAGGGAGGAGTAGCGCCAGCAGTCAACGCCTCATCGCGCCCGATCCCTACCGTTGCGCAGACGGCGCGACCCGGCATCAATCCCAAAGAAAGCCCCGCGGGCTGGCTTGCACGCCGTCGCGATAAGAATGGTCAACCTTTGATTTCCATCGAGCAGCTCGCCGCCGCAGAGCGGCTTCGCGCCGATTTCTGGTTTGCCGGCATGAGCCCGCGCGTCACCACAAACTGGTCAGCCGCCGAAACAGGTGGTCCGTCTGGGCATGGCCTGTCGGGCACCGATATGAACGACAATATGATCGCCGCAAAAAATCGTGTGCGGCACGCGGTTGCCGCTGTTGGACCAGAGCTTGGCTCAATCCTGATCGACGTGTGTTGCCATCTGAAAGGACTGGAAGACGCCGAACGCCGGCAAGGCTGGCCGCAGCGGTCTGCAAAGATCGTTCTGCAACTGGCATTGACGCGCCTGGCCCGGCACTATGGGATATTGCCCGCTGCGCAAAGCGCAGCATCTGCCCGGCACCCGGTTCGTCATTGGGGCGCGGAGGGTTATCGCCCGCGGCTCGACAGCGAAGCGTCTTAACACAGCGAACTATTCAAGTTGCCAGTGCTGCGCGCGCGTCAGCGCGGACCCGCTCGACCATCGAGGCCAGGCCATTTGAGCGTTGCGGAGTGAGATGGTCCTGCAGCCCAATCGAAGCAAAGTCGGCGGCCGGATCGTACGTCGCAACTTCGCTGGCTGGCCGGCCGTTATAGATCGCGAGCAAAATGGCAACCAGCCCGCGCACAATGTGCGCATCGCTGTCGCCTTCGAATGTGAGTGCTGGTTCAGTGCTGCCCGGGTCAGCTTTTGCATGCAGCCAGACTTGGCTTGCGCAACCGCGCACCTTGGTGCTTTCCGTCTTGAGTTCGGGGGGCATGGGCGGCAGCGCACGGCCGAGCTCGATGATGTAGCGGTACCGGTCTTCCCAGTCGTCGAGCACAGCAAAGTCTGACCGGATTTCGGCAAGTGTCATCTCAAAACGTATCCTCACAACCGGCAGAGATATGACTGACCGGTAGATGCTGACACTTAGGCCAGTGCAGTGCCACGATGCAAGTCTTGCAGCCTTATCGGGCCTTTGGCCCCCGCCATGCGGGCTGCATGTCTTCGCGCATCAAGGTGTCGACAAGCGGACGCACCGGGGCAGGCTCGTTGTACGCGACTTGTGACGCAGCCATCGCCCCAGACGCCGTGTATGCAGACTTTGACAGGCCGTCGAGCGTGCCGGTGGCGGCATACTTTT
Organism: Hyphomicrobium sp.; assembly: GCA_031409575.1. Lineage (GTDB taxonomy): Bacteria > Pseudomonadota > Alphaproteobacteria > Rhizobiales > Hyphomicrobiaceae > JANNFX01. The sequence continues at coordinate 500 of JANNXL010000310.1, read as the reverse complement.
GGTAGGCTTCAAGCGACAGGCGGCCCGCAAAGGCAGCTTTCTCTTTGAAGCCGTTCCAGAGGTCTGCGGCTTGGTTGCACTTGTCTGGCTCGCGCTCGCAGTAACTGCGCACCCATTCAGTTGCCTCAGTGGCCTGAATGAATACGCGTTCCTGCTGTGCCTTGTCGGCGGGCAGCAGCGCAACGGCGCACGCAAGCGCTATTCCCGTTCTGAAGATCGACATGACCTGCTTCCACGAACAACTCTAACGAACGCTAACCTATCGCATTGATCTCAAAGAAGCGCGCAAGCGGGCATGCCGATTTGAGGCACTTTTTGCTCAAAATTGCTGCGAATTGCAGGGGCCTGCTTTACGATTTGGACACCAGCAAACGCCGTCAGTTAGCACGCCGTTAACGCCGTTCTTTGCATACTCCGGCGCGACGGCGGCACGTGAAGCGGCTGCGCGTTTCACAGGATGCATGCAATGCCGCTGCAGAGGCTCAGGTTCGGGTTCGGAG
>JANNXL010000309.1:0-2671 GCA_031409575.1 Hyphomicrobium sp. | reverse complement strand
CAACGCCGGTTTGGCTACATGTTGGACACTTATTTGACATGTTGATCACGTTTCAAATCAATAGAGAAGCCAGTCTTGGCCTGGCGCACCGGATAAACACGGATGAAGAGAGAGGATTGAGCATCCCAACCCTAGTTTGGCACTCAGATTATCCCCTCGAAGTATCTAAAAAATATTCCGCAACATGATCTTATCCGTGTGTATCCGGTGCGCCAGGCCAAGACTGGCTTCTCTATTGATTTGAAACGTGATCAACATGTCAAATAAGTGTCCAACATGTAGCCAAACCGGCGTTGAAAGGAGCAATCCCCAAGGCGAAGCCCGGTGCGGCGAACCTGCGAGCCGCAACGCAATTGAACTCGCTTCGGCCTCGTTACACAAAGTGGGAGCGGCTAATCTTCCGGATTTGACGAAGCCTGCCACTGTCGGTGAAGCGGCACTTGTATGCAGCCGACAGGCTCCCCGGGGTGACTGGAGTCAGCGCGTAGGGAAAGAGAAGTCGAGTAACCTGGGAGATCCGGCGCGGGCGGCAACGCCTCGCCGGAAGTCGGACGGCCTCATAGTAGCGGGGAAAGGCCTAACCAGCCCGGAGCCAAGGGGGCCGACTGTAAGTGCGCAACCATTGAAACCAAATGCAACCGCTTGACCCACAAGTCCACTACGGGATCACCGACAGGAACTTTCTCGACGTTCACAGCGTCCAGATGGATCTCCTGCCGGACAAACTGCATCAGTTGAGATGGAAGCTAAATCAGAAAGCGAAGAACGAACCCAAGTTCCGCTTCTACGCACTCTACGACCGGGTGTACCGGATGGACGTGCTGGAGGCCGCTTGGAAACACGTCGGCAAGAAAGGCAAAGCCAGCGGGATTGATGGGGTGAAAGCCGAGGACATCCTCGCGGAGAAAAACGGAGTGGGGAAATTCCTCGCCGCCCTTCACGAGGAACTCAAAACCAAAAGCTACCGCCCCAGCCCGGTCAAACGGGTCTATATCCCCAAAGCCGACGGCAGCAAACGGCCATTGGGCATCCCCACCCTGAAGGACAGGGTGGCCCAGATGGCCGTCGTATTGATATTGGAACCCATCTTTGAAGCGGATTTCCTCGACTGTTCCCACGGGTTTCGGCGGGGACGCAAAGCGCACGACGCGCTCGAAGAAATCCGCACCAACCTCAAGGAAGGGAGAACGGCAGTCTATGACGCCGACCTGAAAAGTTACTTCGACACCATCCCGCACGACAAGCTCATGGCCTGCGTGCGGATGCGGGTAACCGACAGCGGAGTGTTAGAGCTGATCCGGGGGTGGCTGCGTGCGCCGATCATCGAAACCGATGAAAAGACCGGCAAACCCAAACCTCCCCGCAAGAGCGATGGCAAAGGCACGCCGCAAGGCGGAGTCATCTCGCCATTGCTGGCAAACGTATATCTGCACTGGTTCGATGTGATGTTCCATCGGCGGGACGGGCCGCGACACTGGGCGAACGCCCGGTTGGTCCGCTACGCCGACGATTTCGTCGTGATGGCCAGATACCAAGGGCAGCGCATCGACGAATGGCTCGACGCGAAACTTGAGGGCTGGCTGGGACTGAGCATCAACCGTGAAAAGACCAAAGTGGTTCACCTTGACCAAGCCGAGAGCCTCGACTTCCTCGGGTTCACCTTCCGGTATGACCGCGACCTATACGGGAGCGACAAAACCTACCTGAACGTGATGCCCTCCAAGAAGTCGTTGCAGAAAGCTCGGGATGCGATTCGCGAGAAAACCGGAGCAGGCAAGTGCTACAAACCCACGCCCAAAGTGGTTGATGACCTCAACACCTTCCTGCGTGGCTGGAGCAACTACTTCGAATACGGCTACCCGCGCAAAGCGTTCCGGGACTTGAGTCACTACACGCGCAAGCGAATGGTGACGCACCTGAACCGGCGCAGCCAAAGGAAATACCACCGCCCGCAAGGGATGAGCCATTATCAATACTTACAAGAACTGGGACTTCAAAACCTATGACGAAATGCTTGCAGGAAAGCCGGATGCGGGAAATCTGCACGTCCGGTTTGACGTGGGGGAGCAACGGGACTGGCGCAAGCCGCCCGTTGCTCTCTACTCTACTGGTTAAACAATTTTTCCATCATGAGTGAATTATTATACAAAGAGGAGGTCTTCCATATTGTGGGTTGTGCCATGGAGGTTTTGAATACGCTTGGGCATGGACTATTGGAAAAGCCTTACGAGAATGCCCTTGTGGTCGAGTTCAAGCTTCGCGGCATTTCATGGGCACAACAGCCGAGATTCCCTGTGGTCTACAAGTTAGTCAACGTTGGTGAGTACATCCCCGACCTGATCGCCTTTGGCTCAATTATTGTGGACACAAAAACGATTGAAAAGATCGGTAACAACGAAAGGGCACAGATCATCAATTACCTGAAAATCACCGGACTGCGTGTGGGTGTCATCCTAAATTTCAAATATTCCAAACTAGAATGGGAGCGTATTGTCTTGTGAAAGACATTCGTGAAAATTCGTGTCCATTCGTGGTTAAAAATCTAACTTAAAAAGAAAGGAACCACAAATGAACACCAATAAACACGAATTATTGTTGAAAGAGGAAGTCTTCCAAATTGTTGGCTGTGCTATGGAGATATTAAACACGCTTGGGCATGGGTTATTGGAAA
>JANNXL010000308.1:0-2725 GCA_031409575.1 Hyphomicrobium sp. | reverse complement strand
CGGGGACTTGTCGAAACTTGACCCGGACGTGCGACTCTACGATCCGCCGGTCGCACTCGATGGCGGAGTGGATGGGCTGGCGGTCTATCGCGAGATCATTGCCGGCTTGGGGACGGACGTGACATTTCAGGCGGCGGTGTTTGAGGTCGGGGCAGGGCAAGCCAGTGCGGTAGAAATGCTTTTACGATCAAGGTTTGACACGACTTCAGGGCATACTCGAACATGGCAGGATCTTGGCGGCCATACCCGCTGTGTGGCGTTCCTGACACATTGATAACTCTGTGGAGAAAAAGCCTTTGACGGAAACCGTTTCCAGAGTATTCTCCTCCTGAAAGCCGCGTGAAATTTGCGCTTGTTGCTGTTGTATCCCGCCGAAAGGGCAGAGGATCCGGCGCTTGGTCTAAATCTCAAGATTGTATCAAACGGTGTCTACCAATGTGGTGGGGCGTTTGGAGGCGGCATTGCTTCTGCGCGGGCGAAGCAAAGGGATTGGGAGCCGCGATTTTGGTTTACCGGGTGCCGGGCTTAATGGCTCGCCCCAACGGCTGTCCTCACGGGGTGGGCTGGACAGCTCTTCGGCATGGCGGGCGTGGGAGCCAGTCAGAGCCGCAATACCTAATCTAGAAGTGTCTAACGACCGAGAATGGAGCCCATGAGGCAGGGACAACAGCACCGTAGAGGCCGCGGCCGCAACACTAACAATGGCGGCGGCCCCACACACCATCAGGCCAGCAACACGAATAACAATCGCAAAGGCCAGAATCCGTTGACCCGGAGCTTCGAAAGCAACGGGCCAGACGTCAAGATTCGCGGCACGCCGGCTCACGTCGCTGAGAAATACGTGGCTTTGGCGCGCGATGCCCAGACGTCGGGTGATCCCGTGCTTGCGGAAAACTACTTGCAGCACGCCGAGCATTACTACCGGATCATCTTGGCCTACCGTGAACAGCAAGGCGGCGAAGCCGGAGCTGGCGGGGCCGGCATGATGCGGCCCCGGCAATCCGGCGACCCGTCGGTCGATGGCGACTTTTCAGACGAGGACGGCGACGACTTTTCGGGCGATGGTCAGCCCGTGATGCGCAACGAGGCCCCGCAACCGGGAGGTTTTGATACCTCGCGGTTTGATGACCGGCCGCAAATGCACGACAATAACCCAAATCGTAACCAGCAGCAGAACCGCCCAAATAACCGGGATCGGCAGAACGGCGATCGCCCGGACGGCGGCGAGCCAAGACGTTTCCAGAACGATCGCCCAAACGACCGCCAGAACGACCGGCCGAATTTTCGCGGCAATGACGGGCGCGGAAACGAGACACGCGGTGATGGCCGGTCCGATAATCGCCGCGACCAGCCCTTCCGGTCCGATAACCGTCAAGACCGTTTCGAGCGGCCAGAACGCGCGCCCGATCGCATCGTTGATCGCGGCCCGGATCGTGGCGGCGAACAGCCCAATGCAGAGTTCCGCTCTGAGCGCGAGCCGCGCCCGCAACGGTTCGAACGTCCTGATCGCGCAGAACGCCCGGAGCGTTTTGAGCGGCCTGAGCGTGTCGAGCGCCAAGAGCCGGCAGACCGTCCAGCACCCATAGCCGTGCCGGTGTTAGATCCCGTGGCGGCCGATGCGCCGCGCCGCAGGGAACCAAGGGTGGCACCCGTGCCAGCCCACGAGCAGCCCGAGTTTCTGCGCCGTCCAGTGCGCCGTCCGCGCCGCGAGGCCGTCGCAGAAACAGCCGATGAGGCTCCGTCTGATGATTCGGGCAATCAAGAGTAGGGCAGCCCGCAATCACGGATCGCGAAACTTAAAAGCCGGGGCGCGTCCCTGGCTTTTTACTTTTTTGCGGCGCTGTGCGTGTTCAGATAAATTCGACGACATCGCTCAGCTGCACCCGCCCTCCGCCCACGACACGGGCATAGACGCCAAAGTTCGCGTGCCCCCAGTGGCGTTGCAGGATGGCGGGAATATCGGCATCGCGCACAGCTGTGGCCGGGTTGACGTCGGGCGCCGCGCAGCGTGCCGTGCGTTCAAACACCTGCAACCGGGCGGCACCCAGATTGATTTCGCGCCCGACCCAAGAGAATTCGTTCCAGGCCTGAGCGCCGCTGACGACGAAATTCGGCCGGAAGCGCAGTGGATCAAGCGGGCGGCCGAAGGCGCGCTCCAGGTCTTGAACGCTTTCCCGATTGATGATGTGCACGCACTTCTCGTCGGCGTCGCCGAAGGTATGACCGTCCGCATGCCGGATTTTGGGCGCGCCCCGCAACTCCTCATGCAGGTAGGCTGCGAAGAATTGTTCAAGCACGGCCCGGCCTGAACGCATTTTGAGATCGCCGCGCGCGACGATCTTGCCGGAGCGAAAAAGACTGAGGGTCCCACTCGTTTCGTCAAAGCGAGCATCGAGAGCCGCCAGCCGCGCGTTGCGCGCCAATGTGAGAAACGCCGCCCGGAATAGAACTTTGGGGTGGCTATCGTCAAACCGGGTCGGCCCGTTCTCAATTGCATAGGCCCGGTCAAAGGGCAGCGCTTGTCCCGTTGAAAGCGTTACGGCCGGCAACGCCTCAGCCGTCATGCCCTTAATGGCGTAGCGGTATATGGCGTCGATGCGCAGCGTCACGAAAGCCTCTCACCCTGAGGTATGCTGCTGGCATGCCGCAGACTTTGACTTTTGTCTGCCTCTTTTCCCTCAGGTAAGTGTTCCTATATCTGGATTTCAGGTTGCTCGTGGTTGCC
>JANNXL010000307.1:0-8170 GCA_031409575.1 Hyphomicrobium sp. | reverse complement strand
CCGCTGCGAAAAGTCTTCAAACGAAAGTGCCTTTGTATAAAGCTCGATGGCCTCAAGGCTTGCGACCATATCGGACGTGCGGATTTTCCAATCCGGCTCACGCATAAACGGCTTCTTTCAAAATTTTATCGCGAAGCATCGGGTGTAGTGATGCCGGAGTAAACAAATCCACCGGATGACCAAGTTCAGCACTGAGCCGTTCCTCAAGATCAGCCAGAGCAAAGAAGCCAGGGGAACGCTCGAATTCAACGACAATATCGATGTCGCTGCTAGCGTGCATGTCGTCCCGTGCCGCCGAACCGAAAACGGCGATCGTTTTGACCGACGAAGATTGCGATAACTGAGGCTTCAAGGCACGAAGTTTCGATAGGATCTCAGGTTTTTGCATTCCTAGATCATACTGCAATTGGAGACTTTAATGAAGCCCCAGTTCGAGGTGTTCACGCAGCCTTCGCCTGTCCCGCAGCCACGATGGCCACGATATCGGCCATAATGTCGTTCAACTGGAAGTTCTTGGGCGTGTAGACCGCCGCGACGCCAAAGCCCTTGAGCTTCACCTCGTCGTCGGGCGGGATGATGCCGCCGACGATCACCGGAACGTCGCCAAGACCTGCATTGCGCATGCGTTCCATCACATCATGGACCAGCGGCACATGGCTGCCGGACAAGATCGACAAGCCGACAACATGAACAGACTCATCTTGCGCAGCGCGCACGATCTGGGCCGGTGTCAGGCGAATGCCTTCGTAGACCACTTCCATGCCGGCATCGCGCGCACGCACGGCGATCTGCTCGGCACCGTTTGAGTGCCCGTCGAGGCCCGGTTTTCCAACGAGGAACTTGATGCGGCGGCCCAGTTGTCCAGACACGCTTTCAACAGAGGCGCGCACTTTGTCGAGGCCGGTGCCGTCGCGTTGTACGGCTGAGGCGGAGACGCCCGTGGGCGCGCGATACTCGCCAAAGATCTGGCGCAACAGACCGCCCCATTCTCCTGTCGTGACGCCAGCCTTGGCGCACGCGATGGACGGCTCCATGACGTTGCGGCCTTCCTTGGCGGCCGACTCGAGATCGGCAAGTGCGGCCTTGACGGCTTTGCTGTCGCGCTTTGTGCGCCACGCCTTTAAGCGTTCGATTTGCTGGGCTTCCATCGCCGGATCAACGACCATGATCGAACCGTCGCCCGTTGTGAGCGGCGATGGCTCAGACTCTGTCCACTTGTTGACGCCAACGACGATCTGTTCGCCGCTTTCGATGCCGCTCAGCCGCGCGGTGTTGCTCTCGACCAAGCGCCGCTTCATGTAGTCGATGGAGGCGACAGCGCCGCCGTTGGCCTCGATGGTTTTAAGCTCGGCCTTTGCCTGTTCCTTCAACTGCGCAACCTTGCGGTCAATTTCCTTCGAGCCATCGAAGATGTCGCCGTATTCGAGAAGATCGGTTTCGTAAGCCAGGATCTGCTGCATCCGCAGCGACCACTGCTGGTCAAACGGGCGCGGCAGGCCAAGCGCCTCGTTCCAGGCCGGCAGCTGCACGGCGCGGGCGCGGGCGCGCTTCGACAGCGTGACAGCCAGCATTTCAAGCAAAATGCGATAGACGTTGTTTTCGGGCTGCGGCTCGGTGAGACCAAGCGAGTTGACCTGCACGCCGTAGCGGAAAATGCGGTGCTTGGCGTCCGTCACGCCATAGCGTTCGCGGCAGATTTCGTCCCACAGCTCGACGAACGCCCGCATTTTGCAAATTTCGGTGACGAACTTCAGCCCCGCATTGACGAAGAACGACACGCGGCCGACCACATTGCCGAAATCTTCGTTTGAGACTTCGCCGGATTTTTTCACCGTATCGAGCACGGCGATGGCGGTCGCGAGCGCAAATGCAAGCTCTTGCACCGGCGTCGCGCCGGCTTCTTGCAAATGATATGAGCAGACGTTTGTCGGGTTCCACTTCGGCACGGCCGTCCATGAGAAGACGATGGTGTCCTTGATCAGGCGCAGAGACGGCTCGGGTGGAAACACGTAAGTGCCGCGCGACAGGTATTCTTTGATGATGTCGTTTTGAATGGTGCCGGTCAGCTTGGAGCGCGAGGCGCCGGTTTCATCGGCATAGGCGACATACAGCGCCAGCAGCCAGGCGGCCGTCGCATTGATGGTCATCGACGTGTTCATCTGGTCGAGTGGAATGCCGTCGAGCAGCGTCCGCAAGTCGCCGATGTGTGACACCGGCACGCCGACCTTGCCAACCTCGCCACGGGCCAATTCGTGGTCGCTGTCGTAGCCGGTCTGCGTCGGCAGATCGAAGGCGATCGACAGGCCGGTTTGGCCCTTCGACAGGTTCTTTTTATAAAGCTCGTTGGATTTGGCCGCCGTCGAGTGACCGGCATAGGTGCGGAACAACCAGGGTTTGTCGCGTTCGGGCTTGGAACCGGATGTGCTCATGGCGGCCTTCTTGGTGATCACTGCGGGCAGAACTGCCTCCAATCCCGGAGCGCTAACATCCAATCAGGGGCGAAGGTGTGCCATTCATGGCCTTTGGCGGGCCATTGTGCAATGCGCCACTTAGAGCCACATGGGAGAGCAGGCGGAGTGCTGCCGCCGGACCAATCTGTCGAACCCGATGCCCCGAAGTGCCGGGCAAAGCGCGGGTTTCAGGCGCCGGGCTCGCCATCGCGGATGCGGCCAGCGGCGTCGGGCGGGCGGCGCATATCGCCGATGGCAATCCACACGCGGATGACCACCAGCATGAGCGTGAAGGCGGAAATCATGCCGAAGCTCGAAGACATGATCGCGTTGGCTTCTCTGTTGGACGTAAAGAACAGACCGGCCTGGCCAAGTCCGTAGATGCTGGCCAAGGCGCCAAAAGTCATGACGGGTACAAAAACCGCAGTCATCATGTTGGAATCGGTCATTTCGCGGAAAATCAAGCCCGAGCCAACTACGAGCGCGGCCACAACAAGCGCTGTCGTGAAATTGACGTTGACCATCAAAAAAAGCGTATCGAACATACACTGCACCTATTGCTGTGCGGGCCGCCCACGGCTGCGCGTCCCGTTCAAAGGCCCCCAATGCACCGTAGGCCGATAAGTTTAACTATTCGTTAAGCCGCGCCCTGCGGCCGCAGGCCTGCCCCTTTATTGCGCTGCCGAAAAGTGCTTGAAATGCGTCAACTGAGGTGAGCTGCGGGACCGGAAGGCTCCGCACGCGGCATCTTTGAAAAAACCTCGTTAGGGAGCGGCGAGATTATGACGAGCCAAAGTGCCGTGGTGAAGGACGAACCGGTAGGTGCGCCGGGTTTGATGGCCGGAAAGAAGGATCTCTACGAGATTGGTGAGATCCCGCCGCTGGGTCATGTTCCCAAGAACATGTATGCCTGGGCGATCCGCAAGGAGCGCGAAGGCCTGCCTGAAACCGCCATGCAGGTCGAAGTCGTTCCCACTTGGGAGCTCGACAGCCACGATGTGCTCGTTCTGGTGATGGCGGCCGGCGTCAACTACAATGGCGTTTGGGCGTCGCTTGGTCAGCCGATCTCGATGTTCGATTCACACAAGCAGCCCTACCACATCGCTGGCTCTGATGCGTCCGGCATCGTTTGGGCGGTCGGCTCGAAGGTCAAACGCTGGAAAGTCGGCGACGAGGTTGTGGTTCACTGCAACCAGGATGACGGCGACGACGAAGAGTGCAACGGCGGCGACCCGATGTTCTCACCGTCTCAACGGATCTGGGGTTATGAGACACCAGATGGCTCATTTTCGCAGTTCACCCGCGTGCAGGACCGCCAGTTGCTGGAGCGCCCAAAGCATCTCTCGTGGGAAGAAAGCGCCTGCTACACGCTCTGCCTCGCCACGTCGTATCGCATGTTGTTTGGCCATCGCCCGCACGTTTTGCGCCCTGGGCATAACGTGCTCGTCTGGGGGGCTTCGGGCGGCATTGGCTCGATGGCTATTCAGTTATGCGCAACAACGGGTGCCAATGCGATTGGCGTCGTGTCGGATGAAGACAAGCGCGATTTCGTGATGCAGCTCGGCGCCAAAGGCGTCTTGAACCGCAAGAACTTCAACTGCTGGGGTCAGCTGCCCAAGGTGAACTCGCCCGAGTTCAATACCTGGATGAAGGAAGCGCGCAAGTTTGGGTCTGCCATTTGGGAGATCACCGGCAAGGGCAACAATGTCGATTGCGTGTTTGAACATCCCGGTGAGCAGACGTTCCCGCTCTCAGTACTCTTGACCAAGCGCGGTGGCATGGTTGTGATTTGCGCTGGCACGTCCGGCTTCAATCTGACAATGGATGCCCGCTATCTGTGGATGCATCAGAAGCGCGTGCAGGGCTCGCACTTCGCCAACTTGGCACAGGCCTCGCTGGCAAACCGCTTGGTCGTCGAGCGGCGCATCGATCCGTGCATGTCTGAGGTTTTCAGCTGGGCACAGATTCCTAAGGCGCACATGCGCATGTATCGGAACGAGCATAAGCCTGGCAACATGGCCGTGCTGGTGTGCGCGCCCACAACCGGTCTGAAAACGCTGGAAGACGTGATTGAGGCCGGGCGCAGCTAGAACTCTTTATTTTGCGCGTCCCAACCCAAAATGACGGCGGGACGCGCGGGCCGAGGGCAGTCTCTGTTGATGCTCCTCTTCGCGAGCGGCGGACGGCTGCGCCAAGCGGAGTCGCCGCGAGCAAGTGAAAGCTATGCGATGCGCGTGCGCTTGATCGTAATCTCAGGCTGCGGTTTTTCCAACTCGCCAAGCCTTTTGAGTTCCGAGATGCCGCGGTTGATCTCGGCACCCAAGATGATGATGATCGCCGTGAACTGGAAGAAAATCATCGCCACCATGAGCTGCGACAGGCCCGCGTAAAAGCGCGCGTAGTCGCTAAAATCGAGATAGTACGAATAAAAGCCCGCGATCGTCAGCCACAAGGCCGTCGATACGGCGATTCCCGGCCACACGTCCTTCACACTGCGCCGCCCGGCGGCCAGCCAAATGTGAAACGCGAACAGCTGGATTGCGATGACGGAGCCCGAAAGCGTATAGCGCCAGACCGATGACAACCACGTTTGGTCAAACACCGATTTCGCCCAATCAGGTTCATAGCGCGCGGCAATGCCCGGGCCGACAACGACGAACCATGTCAGCACCAGCATGGACGCCGCGCTGACAAACACAAAGATCATGGAAATGATCAGGCATAGCGGATAGGGCCGCGTTTCAGTGACCCGGTACGCGCTGTTCAACGCCGTGCGCATGGTTTCAATGGCGCTGGTGGCAAAGAAAAGCGCCAGGAAGCCGCTCAACGTCAAGAGATCGATACGGCTGCTGCCCATGATTGCGTCAACTTGCGGGACCAGGCCTTCGGCAACGGCCTTGGGAAGAATCTGGAACAGCTGTGTGATGGCCTGCGCCGCGAGATCTCGCCCGCCAAAGACGCCGGCGAGCGCTCCCAAGAAGATGCAAAATGGGAACAGGGACACCACAAACGAAAACGCAACCGAGCCCGCCAGTGAGAACCCTGAATGTTCGTAGAGCCGGTAGATGGATTGGAGGATCGTGCGTTTGCGCATCTTGCGAATAAACCTATTTCGGGATGAGTGCGTTGTACAACGTCAACCTGACGCGACTACCGCGAAGTTTAAGTTTGACACAAGATAAACGTAGGAATTTCACATCGGAATGATGCCTGACTATTTTTCAAGGTATAACCGTCCGGCGCGCCGTTAGGCTTGCCCGTTGGCAGCAGAGCGGTTGCGGTTCCTATCCCGTGGTGAGGGTGTCCCTTGCGATCAACTCTTGACGGCATCATGGCAGACCAGTGCGTCGCACTGCGGCACTCGATGGCGGATCTGCGCCTGGTGCTGGAGGATGACGACAACTGGCGTGCGCTGTCGGCCCTGTTGTCGGTCGGCGAGGCCGCTGGCGGCGTCACGGGCTACGCTTGGCTGGCGCGGCAGGACGAGTTGCGAGACGCCCTGTCCGGGAACCCGGTTTATGGGCTTTACTGCGAGTTGGACCGCGCACTCGCATTTGCGGCCCGGCACAGTCGGAGCAGCGATCTCTCCGTCAGCGCCACGGGTCCAGTCCGCCCGGAGGCAGCAGATCCCGGGTTCACAGCCGATTTCAAGCAAGAACCGCGGCGCGAGAGAATTGCCGAGCGCATCGGGTCCCTGGCGTTTTTGGCAGAAAACTCAGCTGAGGCAGTTCCGCCTCCTGGTTCGCGGGCGGACACTGCTGTCGCCGACGCTGGCGCCGCGGTCTTGTCCCCTGCTGATGCCGTCAGCCTTGCTGCCAAAAGCATTCTGAGCCGCCTCGCGATCACGAGCCCGGCGCCGCATTCAGCCGTTGCGATTGAATTGCCCGCGCCTATCGAACCGGTAGAACAGAGTGAGGTGTCACCGAACGAACCGGCACATTTGGAATCGCTGCCCGAGGCAGACCTTAAAGTTGAGACGATTGCCGCTGACGACGCCGGTGCCGAAGACTTGCTGCCACGTGATGTAGACGCAGAAGCAGCGCTGCCCGTCTCAGATGGCGAGGACGTCAGCAGTGACCCGGTTCTTGATTTTGAAAATCTGGAAGCCGATGAACCCGGTGCTTACCAGGATGGGTTCGAAGACGAGTTTGAGGCGGAAGTCAGTATTGTGCAGCGCGGCGCACCTGCACCTGCACTGGCGCAAGCTCATTGCGCAGAAACTGACCCGCACGCAGCCGGAGTGGCATCGAGCGCACCCACCGTCGAAGCAAACACGCCTGAAGCGCACGAGACGCCCACACTTGAGGAGCGGTTACAGCAGCTTGATCGCCAGTCCATGAGTTTGATCGAGCCATCAAAACCATCTGGGCTAGACTCACCGGGCGAAGAGGGGGCGGGGCCTCCGGCATCCTGGCTCGAGATCATGCGCGCCCGCCGGGCCAGTGCCGCGCTGACATCTGCCAGCCGATTCAAATTGCGCGCTTCTGAAGCGGAGTGGATCCCCGAGGCATCTGCCGTTCAGGACGAGCCCAGCATCGTGGACCCCGAAGCAGCCCGGATAGAGTTTGCAGATGACACCGCGGAGTTTCAGTCCGTCGAAGCCGAAGTGAAGATTGTCCAGCGAAAACCGCGGCTCCCTGCAGATCGCGCATCGCGCGCGAGTGGCTCGATCCGCGACGAAGCTCCATTGGAGCTGCCTGTTCGAATTTTGGGCGCGTTGGAGGAAGCGAGCGTCGAAATCATCCGGCAGGCCAAGCCAGCACGATCGGCAAATCCGACGGGGCACGAGAGCGCAGCGTCCCGGCCGGGACCGGGTGCAACACCAACGCGCTTCAGCCGGGCTTTAACGGGTGAGTGAACGGCACGGGCCGGCACCTTAAGTGAAGTCCGCGCCCGCATGTCGCGCATCGCGCCAGTTGAACGCGATTGTGTTGGCCGGTCAGCACTTTAAGCTGCCGAAAAATTTGCGGTGGGCTGGGCATCCGGCAGACCCGACCCGGTATGGCGTGCGTACGCCCTTGGGACCATAATAAGCAGAACTTGAAAAAGTTAAGGAGAAAAGCCGATGCCGATCGCGAAGTTGAAGGCTGGAACAGATCTCTTGTCGGGAGGGGTGGACCGCCTGCTCGCGCGGACTGCCGCAGCCGTCGACTCCGCGGAACGCGTCTTGGGCCTCGCCAAGGCGGGTGTTCGCATCAAGATCCAGGAACTTGGCGGCATTGATCAGGCGCAGCATGCGGCCCATGGGCTCGCGTGGCTCGCTACCACGGTCGAAGGCCTGCGGCAGATGCAAAGCTGGGGTGCGCGCCTTACAGAAGAAGGCAGCTTCGGAGAATTCGAGCAACTGATTTTGCTCGCTGCATTTGCTGAATACAGTGCCCAGATCGCCGGCGGCATTCCCATGAACCAGGGCGAGATTATCCGCGCCGAGGCCATGGGCGTGGCACGCGCCGATGTCCGCCGCTACGAAGACGCGGTTGCTGATCTCATCGAAGAAGGCGGCGCTCAACGCGTCAAGTCGCGCTTGGCCGAATTGATCAAGGATACTCAGGGTGCAACCACCTATGGCGTCTCCGGCCTCGATGACGTGCACAGCGAAATTCACGACCAGATGCGCAAGTTCTCGGAGGCCGGAGACGCCATAGGTGGTTGCACCCTGAGTATCCTTGATCAATTCGGCCAAGCGCGACTTGACGCGTTGAGCGCTGCCTTCTTCGATG
>JANNXL010000306.1:0-11520 GCA_031409575.1 Hyphomicrobium sp. | reverse complement strand
GCGCCGTGAAGACACCCGCGAAATGGTCTGGTTCCGCCTCAATATCGGGCGTGAGCGCAATGCCGATCCGCGCTGGCTGGTTCCGCTGATTTGCAAAGCCGGCAATATCACCAAAGCCGAGATCGGCTCAATCAAGATTTTTGACCGGGATACACGCTTTCAGATCGTTGCGACGCTCGCCGACGAGTTCGCCTACGCCGCGCGTACCAACAAAACCAAAGAAGGGCACATTTCGCGGGTGGGCGCTCAGACAAGCGCCGATGACGAGGCGGTTGCCGAGGCCATTCAAGCTATCGATGCGCCACGGCGTGATGCTGAGAGCCCTGCAAACGCAACATCACAGGCACCCCGCACAGACATGCCAGCACGCGAACGCGAGAAGCCGCGCTGGCGCGACAGCAAAAAAGTAGGCACCACAGGCTTCGCCTCGCGCAAACCATTTGGCGGTCCCCGCAGCGAGTCAAAGAGCGGCGGATTTAAGGGCTCAGGTGCCCGCGATGCAGGCGGCAAGCGCTTTGACAAAAAGAAGATCTTCGCAGCCAAAGGCACCTCCGCTCCGGTTTCAGGCGGGGCATCTACCCAAGCAGCCGCGGAGCCATCGATCGCACCCCATCGCGCCGCGAGTAGCCCCAAGGGCACTGAAAAGCCCGCATCAAAGTACGCGCACAAAAAGAAAAACCGTCCTGGCCAGCAGGCAGGCAACTAACCGGCTTGACAAGCTCACGTTCAGCTGGCCGTCGTGCTTTTTGCCGTCTGATACGTGAGCACAACACAAGCCGCTGCCAAAATAAGAATGGCTCCGCTTTCGATGAGCAGGTTCAAGGGCGGCTGATCCTTGCCCTGAAAAATCACGAGCCGGACCAGTGCCGTGATGGCGATATACAGCGGGAATGTGATGGGGATCTTTTTGCTTTCATAATACATGCCCACCATCGCCAGCACTTCGACGTAAATGAACATCAAGAGCAGGTCTTTGAGCGCGACGCTCTGCCCAATGACAATGGTGTAGATCTCTTGGCACATGGCCACGATCGTGAAGACCGCAATGACGAGAAGGAAAATATTCTCGATCTGATGAATGATATTTCCCATGCGGAGTGCATCTGACTGCCGATTGAAAAAACTCATCATTGACCTCTTGAGTCCATTGCGCGGCCGGAGAAAACGAATCAACGCGGTGCTGGCACTCAGTGCTCAAACGCCCACTCGCGTACTATGGCCCGAGACCTGGTTCTACTCCACATGAATGCGCGGGCCGCGGGCGCAAAATTCAGTCGATGGGAACGATATCGACGCCGACAGAAACAGTGTGTTCTCCGCCACCCAGCAGCACGCCGCTGATCGGGCTCACGTCGTCGTAGTCCCGGCCGTAAGCAATCGTTATGTGTTCACCGGCGGCAACGATTCCATTCGTCGGATCGAGGTCGGCCCAGCCTCCTTCGGGTGACCAAACAGAGATCCACGCATGCGAGGCATCCGCGCCTTGCAGCCGGGGCTGCCCAACCGGCGGCTTCGTTAAAATGTATCCGCTCACATAGCGCGCAGGCACCCGCATTGCCCTGAGGCAGGTGAGCGCGAGATGGGCGAAGTCCTGACACACGCCGCGCCTTTGTTCGAACACCTGTTCAATCGGCGTCGAGACATCGGTGGCCGTATTGTCGAACGTGAAATCCTTGAAAATACGCCGGTTAAGGTCGATGGCCGCTTCAAGAACCGGCCGGTCAGGGGCAAACGACGCCGTCGCATAGTCACGAATCTCACGCGATGCGGGCGTGAGTCGGGATGCGCACTGAAATTGGATGACGTCGAGCGGCAAGCCGCGATCTTGCTCCTTGAGTGCCTCGTCGAGTCGCGTCCATGGTCGTGTTGAGGCCGGATCGGTAACAATGGGCGGAAACGTCTCTATAGTGCTTCGAGCGTGCAGGATGAGCTGACTGTGCGGCACTTCGATATCGAGAATAAGCACAGGATTTCCGAAGGCATCCATGCCGTCAAAGCGATGAGCCGGGGCTGGCTCAACGATCAGGCTGTGATGGCGGATCGCCTGCCCAGCAGCCACGCGCGGCGACATATGAATGAGATGCTGAGACTGCACGACCGGCTGGGAGTAGCGGTAGTGCGTCTTATGGCTGACATCGAATATCATGTCTTCGGCTCGATCCGCGTGTGAACGCGATGGGGAACGTCATCGGCAAGGTTGAAATAATGGCGCGCGACGGAATTGGAGAGGTCAGGCAAAAGACGCAGCTGTTCTTGCATCAAGCGATCAAGGGCTGCGCCGTTTGATTCCCGTGCAATGGCTTCGACATCGGCAAGCCTGATGGACGTCAGCAGTGCGAGGATGAGGCGGCGGTCTTCGGACATGCTCACGCCCCGTTTGGCGTCGGGCAGCGACTCCAGATGGCGTGACATGGCGGCCAGCTGGTACGACAGGCTTCGGGGGTTGGCTTCGTCGAGAAGCAAGAGATCCAGCACCAGCGGCAGCATGGGATCGAGCCGGTAGCGCGACCGGTATGTGATGAAACTATCCGCCAATTCCAACAGCAGCAGCAAACTGCTGACTTCCTCTTCCGGTTCAGGAACCGGAATAAACAGTGTTTGTATCGCTTCGCTGAGATTGTAGGCGCGCTCCATGCGCCGGCCCATGTCGAGGAACGACCAGCCGAAATTCCGCGTCATATTTTCGTGCATCAGCCCGTTGAAGGCGGCGATCGAAGCGAGGCCTTCGTCGAGATAGTCGAGTACGGACACCGGGGCGGACGTCGCCAGCGACGTCACCCATGTATCAGCGGGACGGAAGCGGCTTAATGATTGCCAGGCTTCCAACGACAACCGGTCGCGCGCAAGGTTTGCCACGCGGTAGAGACCCTCGAACGTGCGTTCGAGGGTTCGATGTCCCTTCTTGTCGGAAATGAGCTGCGTGCACAGTGCCTCGATTTCGCTATCGCCGGGTTGCTGCCGATCCGCCGGTGCGGTGGAGTGGCTGTTGGCTAGAAGCGCCTCAAGACATTTGCGCGCCGCCCGCCGGCCCGTGGCAGGACCATTGTCTTCTTCCACCCGGCGCAGGGCGCTGCGCAGAACGCGCATAGTCCAATCAGCCCGTTCGCTATACCTGCCAAGCCAGAACAGATCATCGGCGACTCGGCTTTGGATAACGCGCTGCGAGCGTTCAACGCGTGCTGTTTCAAGCGTTGGCCGCCACAGGCTCACATGCGGTCCCTGTTCGGCGTCCGAAAGCACCCAAACGTCGCGCGTGTGTCCGTCAGGTGCGTTCAATGCCACGGCACGATCGGGATCGACCGTCATAGCCAAGCCGCCAGGCATCACCTGGTAGCCAGCCGCCGCGCGGGAGGCAAACAGGCGAACTGCAAAAGGTCTCGGCTTAAGTCCGTTTTGGTCAAAAACCGGAGCCGTACTGAAATCGATTTTCTCCTCGGCTACCAGACGGGCACCGTGGAGTTCGATGTCTCCCATCAGCAGCGCACGGTCAGCGGCGGAAAGCCGGCGCGGATCCTGGCCCAGCGCGGCGCGTCCTGGGCGGCCGGTGCCTTCTTGTGTCTTGCGGATAACGTATCGATCTGGATTTGCGAATACGTCTCGTTTTGCTTCGGTATCTCCGAGCCAAACCCTCGGCGCATCGTGCAGTGTCAAATCCTCGCCGAGCAGCCGCTTTGCAATTTCGGGAAGGTAATTGCTGAGACCTCTGTTCTGCGCAAACGCAGAACCGGCGGCGTTGACAATCAGATGCGGCTGTTTGCGCGTGACCCGGTTGAGGCCAGCTGGACCATCGAAACCAGACGGGTCGAGTTCGAGGGGATCGATGGCCCGCCCATCGACACAGCGCACGATGAGGTCGATCTCTTTCAACCCTTCGAGGGTCTTCAAGTAGACCTGATTGCCTTTGATCCGCAGATCCGGACCTTCGACCAGGAGATAGCCCAAATAGCGTGCAAGATACGCATGAGAGAAGTAGTCTTCGTGGCGCGGGCCAGGAGTCAGGAGTGCAACGCGGGCATTGTCACGCAGGCTGCGTGCCGTCAAAGCGGCTTGCATGTCCTGGAAATAAGCCGAAAGCCGCAGCGCATTACAATGCTTGAAGATGTCGCCCGCGACATGCGTGTGCACGACGCGATTGGCCAGCGCATAGCCGACACCTGCCAGCGTCTCCGTGTGATTGTCGATGACGCGCCATTGTCCATCGGCACCTCGGGCGAGATCCGCGGCATAGAATTGCAGCCCTCCCGAACGCGGCACAATTCCCTGGCAGGGTCTCAGGAACGCACTGTCGGCGAATGCCAGCTCGGGCGGCAACACACCTTCGCGAAGCAACACCTGCGCGCCGTAGACGTCGTCTAGCAATGCATCAAGCAAGCGTGCCCGCTGGACCAATGCCGCTTCCAGCCATCGCCACTCCGCACTCGAAAAAACCACCGGTGCCAGATCGAGTTGCCAGTGTTGCGAAGGCTTTTTGGGATCGGCAAAAATATCGTAGGCAATTCCGGTATCCCGGACCCGGCGATCCATGCGGGTTGCGCGCGATTGCCGTTCGCCATCCGAAAGTGAGCCAAGGCCAGAAAGCAGCCTCTGCCAGTGCGGCCGCACACGCCAATCGTGGGTTAGCATTTCATCGTAGCGGCCGGAACCAGCTGAGGGGTAAAACCGCAACATCTCTCCCGGCTCATCCGCAGCGGATGGTGCCGTGTTCGTCATCGTCAAGCGGCACCGTCCTTCAGTCCATGGAAATTGTTAGCGCTGCCCGCTGCTTCGCCGGAAAAGCTGATGTACCACTATTATTGCGAATCGCTTCGCCTGCAACCCGCTGCCGCCAAATACGGCAAACATCGCCGACTTAGCCGCCGGCGCGTGCGGGCCTGCATCAGTTCTAGCGTCTGAGATCGAGCGTTAACGGGTACTCGGGATTAATGTTCGCTGGCGACGGCTGCATGGGCCCGGCTGTATGGCCGAGCGCTTCGAAACGCGCCAGGCGGCGGCCCTCGGCCTCATACATGTTGACAGGAAAGACTTCGGACGCCCGCCCGCCCGGATGAGAAACGTGATAGCGGCAGCCGCCAATGGATCGGCCGCTCCAGGTATCAAAAATATCGAACGTCAACGGCACGTGGGTCGGGATCGTTGGATGCAGCGCTGACGGCGGGGCCCAGGCGCGATAGCGAACACCGGCCACACCTTCCCCAATAGCGCCGGTCCCGGTCAGCGGAACGGTCCGGCCATTACACGTTATGGCGTAGCGCCCGCCTGTGAGACCTTTGGCGATCACTTGCAGCCGTTCCAGCGAAGAATCGACATAGCGCGCCGTCCCTCCAGCCACGCCTTCTTCACCCAGCACGTGCCAAGGTTCGAGCGCTTGGCGCAATTCTATCTCCACGCCAAAGGCGACGGTCTTGCCATGGACAGGAAAACGAAACTCAAAGTGCGGCCGGAACCACTCAAGCTCAACTGGCAGACTGACTTCTTTGAGATCGGCAATCACGTTGGCGAAATCCGACCAGACGAAGTGCGGCAGCATGAACCGGTCGTGCAGAGAAGTGCCCCAGCGCACGAGTTTTTGCCGGTAGGGCTTTTCCCAGAACATCACGATCAGCGCACGCAACAGCAGCTGTTGCGCCAGGCTCATGCGTGCATGCGGCGGCATTTCGAAGGAACGGAATTCGATGAGGCCTAGCCGTCCGGTCGAGCTGTCCGGTGAGTAGAGCTTGTCGATGCAGATTTCTGCGCGGTGCGTATTGCCGGTCACGTCAATCAGAAGGTGCCGGAAAATCCGGTCGACGAGCCAAGGCGGGACCGAGCCTCGCGCCGGGTCGGGAATTTGCGAAAGTGCGATCTCGAGTTCGTAGAGCGACTCGTGGCGGGCCTCATCAACGCGCGGAGCTTGGCTCGTCGGTCCGATGAACATTCCTGAAAACAGGTAAGACAAAGACGGATGGTTCTGCCAATACGTGATGATTGACGCCAAGAGATCTGGGCGGCGCAAAAACGGACTGTCATCCGGCTTCATGCCGCCAAGCACAATATGATTGCCGCCACCCGTTCCGGTATGACGCCCATCAAGCATGAACTTTTCGGCGCACAAGCGCGTTTGATGTGCTTCCTCATAGATGGCTGTGGTGATGGCCATTGCATCATCCCAACTCGTGGCCGGATGCACGTTAACTTCGATGACGCCAGGGTCGGGCGTGACCTTAATCACGTTCAGGCGCGGATCGGCAGGAGGCGCATAGCCTTCGATATGCACTGCAATGCCGGTTTTACTCGCCGTTTCTTCGACAGCCCCGATGAGCGCGGCATAGTCTTCCGCGTCCTCGACCGGCGGCATGAAGACACACAATTGCCCGCCGCGCGGCTCGATTGTCATCGCGGTGCGGACGGATCCATAGATTTCAGTTGCCCCAACTGGGGTCGAGACGGGTGGCTCCAGTGTCACTGTGCGGCGGCGCTGCATCAGAACGGCGCGCTCGGGTAGCGGCTGAGCGGCGGAGAATGGGTCCCGCGGCACAACTTGAGGATATTCCAGCGGCGTCAACGATGGCAAAGACCCGAGCGGCAACCTCAATCCTGCAGGCGAATCGCCCGCAATAAGAAAAAGCCGCTCTCGTCGCAACGCCCATCGTTCCGTGACCCAGCGGCGGCCGCGATCTTGAGTCTGCCAAACTTGAATAGGCAGAACATAGCCCGCCGCCGCCGTGAGACCTTTGTCGAAGACGCGGACTAGACGTTCGCGCTCGGCAGGGTCTTCAAGCTGGTTGCCGGCAACCGGAATACTGTGCGGAAGTTTCTGTTCGACGAGAACAAAGTGCGCAGCGTCCTCGTAGGCCGGCAGCGCACTGTCGTCTTGCAGTCCAAGGTGATTGCAAAGTTCAGATATGAACGACTTTGCATCATCGATGGTTGCTTCGCGTTGCGGCTTTTCAGGCGCGATGAGTTCTGCGTTCTCCCAGAGTGGCAGACCATCGCCGCGCCAGTAAAGCGCAAAAGCCCAACGCGGGAGCTGCTCACCTGGATACCACTTGCCTTGCCCGTAATGGAGCAATCCGCCCGGTGCGAACCGTGCTTGAAACCTTCGCATCAGGGCATCGGCGAAGTGGCGTTTGGTTGGCCCCACCGCAGCAATATTCCACTCCGCGCCCTCCATGTCATCGGCTGCGACAAATGTCGGCTCGCCGCCCATACTGAGGCGCACATCACCCTTCTTCAGCCGGTCATCAACTTTGTGGCCGCTTTCGACAATCGCTGTCCAGGCGGCATCGGAGTAGGGCTTCGTCACGCGCGGCGTCTCTAAGATGCGCGTCACGGCCATTTTGAAATCGAAAGTAACTTCGGCCTTGCCGTGCTTGCCTGTAATTGGCGCGGCACTAACGGGATGCGGCGTGGCAGCCAGCGGGATATGGCCTTCGCCGGCAAGCAGCCCAGACGTTGGATCAAGGCCGATCCAGCCGGCACCCGGCACATAGACTTCCGTCCAGGCATGCAGATCAGTGAAATCAACGTCGGTGCCTTGCGGGCCGTCGAGGGCTTTCACGTCCGGCGTCAACTGAATGAGGTAGCCAGAAACAAAGCGCGCGGCGAGGCCGAGGTTGCGCAAGATTTGAACGAGCAGCCAGGCACTGTCACGGCATGAACCGCTACTCTTTTCCAACGTCTCGTCGGGAGACTGCACGCCAGGTTCCATGCGAACGAGATAGCCGATGTCTTTTTGCAATTTCCGGTTCAAGTCACAGAGAAAATCAAGCGTGACGTTGGTCTTGATCGTGATGCCATCAAGGTATTGCCGCAGGCGGAGGCTGGTGGTTTCAGGATTGAGATAAGGGCCCAGTTCTGTATGGAGCACGGGCTCATATTTGAATGGCCAGTCCTTGGCTTCCTCTGCAATGAAGAAATCAAACGGGTTGATCACCGACAAGTCGGCGACGAGATCGACCTTCACCGAAAAAACGTCGGTGTCTTCTGGCATCACGACACGCGCGAGGTAATTGCCGAACGGGTCTTGCTGCCAATTCAGAAAATGTGTTTCGGGCTCGAGTTTCAACGAGTAGCTGACGATCGGGGTCCGGCAATGCGGTGCAGGTCTCAGCCGGACAATATGCGGCGCCATGGCGATGCGCCGGTCGTAACGGTAAGTGGTTTCGTGCGTCAGGGCGACATGAAGTGACATCGCGTGCAAGAAATCCTATGTTTGGGTGTGCAGACCAGCGCCGGACAGGAGACCCCTCAGTTCGAACCTGCGTTAGCGCTTCAACATCATCGCAGCAAGACGAACCCGGCAACCGATGGACTTTACATGTGAGGTTGCCGCATATCCTTGCAATAGTCCGCTTTTGCGGCGGCTGTTTGCACAAATGTTGATCTTCTAGACGCGTGTGGCAGGGGAGGCTACGCAGGCTGCGCCGCTCCGGTATACTACCTTACAAACAGATCTAGAACTGGAACGATGATGCGAAATTTCGCCTGCGCGAATTGTGGAAATACCATCTACTTTGAGAATGTCGCCTGCCTGAAATGCAGTAAACTGGTAGGATTTGATGCCGCCACCCTGACGGTCGTTGCTCTCGATGAGGTGGAACCGGGCAGCGGGCTGTTCAAGACGTTCAAATCCAACGGCAAGGGCGTTCTGCGTTATTGTTCGAACGCGGGCCACGGCGTGTGCAATTGGCTGACACCGGCTGAGGACGCAAACACCCTTTGTGGCGCCTGCGATCTCAACAGGACCATTCCTAACCTGTCGGAACAGGGCAGCCTGGGAGCTTGGACCCAGCTTGAACGTGCAAAAAAACGCCTCGTCTATTCACTTCACCGCTTTGGCCTGCCACTTGACGCCGGCAAAACGCCGCCGGGCCGCTTGACGTTCGATTTCGCTCGCAACACGACAACTGGACATCTCGATGGGGTGGTCAGCATCGACATCATGGAGACAGACGCTGTCGAGCGCGAGCGGATGCGGCAGCAATTTGGTGAACCTTATCGAACGCTGCTCGGCCACCTTCGCCATGAGAGCGGACACTTTTATTGGTCCATGCTCGTCGAAGGTACCGCCCACATCGACAAGTTCAGGACGCTGTTTGGAGACGAAAGGCAGTCTTACGCGGATGCCCTCGAGCGTCATCACGCAGGCGGCACGCCAGCCAACTGGCAAACGCAGTTTGTTTCGGCCTATGCGTCGTCGCACCCCTGGGAAGATTGGGCGGAAACGTGGGCGCACTACCTGCATATGACGGAAGCAATCGATACGGCTGACTCAGCTGGCATGGAGCCGCGTGCGGCCGGTTTGAACTTTGGCGCGCTCTGGCCTTTCAAACGCTACGACATCTACCGCGAGGAAACATTCCAATCTCTCAAGGACCGCTGGATTCCGCTGACCATCGCCATGAACCGCATTTCGCGCAGCATGGGGCACAACGACTTCTATCCCTTTGTCATTCCCGGGCCGGCCTACGACAAACTGGCCTTTGTGCATCACGTGGTGCGCGAGGGCGCGATGCGGGCCTGAGGGTCGACCTGCAGCGGGAGCTGAGCGACGGAAATCCCACGACCCGGCGGCCATCATTGACGGGTTTGCCGCTTTAGGCTCGAAAGCATCTGGTCAATATCGCTACGGTCTGGTTCGAGTTCTTTCAGTAGCTCGGCCGTTTCGAGCGCTGACGCATAGCTGTGCGCTTCGATTTGATAGGACGCCAGAGCCAACAGGATGTCTCTATCGTAAGGATGGCCGGTCAGCGCACTCTTTAGCACCTCGACTGCTTCGGCCTGTTTTCCCATATCGTGAAGTGCGACTGCATAAACGTAACTGAAGCGCGGCTGATCTGGCGTGGACTGTGCGGCCTGGGCAAGGCCCTCCATTGCTTCAGCTGTGCGTTTTTGGCGGATGAGACTTAGGGCGAGAGCGTGCTGAACCGGACCGGAGCCGGGGTTAGCCGCAAGTGCTTGGCGCAGGATGGCTTCAGCGGCGCTCTCGTCGCCTTCCGTGGTTTTAAGGTCAGCCAGAGAAATGGCAGCTGCGAAAAAGGTGGCATCGATCTCGATCGCTTTTGTAAAGGCCCCCTTGGCCTCAGTCATCATCCCGCGGTCGCGATAGAGCGCACCGAGATTGGCATGCGACTCGGGCCGCTCCGCACTAAAGAGTTGAGCTGAAATGTATTCGGCAATTGCGGACTCGAGTGCTGCGCGATCATCGGCTGACAGTTCTGCCTCGGCGTCTCCTACAAGGGCGCGTGCGGCATCCATACGAACCAAGCGGGTTGCGTCGCGCAGCAGCGGCGTCAGAAGTGACCGGCGAGTTGGCGCATCGGCACCAGAAATGACAGAAATCGAGGCCGATCGAATGGCTGGATCGTCGAATTGCAAAGATCTGGCCGCCAGTTCGAGAACCTTAGCAGAAGGAAACCGCCCGAGGCGGGTGATCGCACTCGCACGCGCAATAGGCGATTGGACTTCGGCGCCTGCAATCTGCAGCAGAGCCGCCTGAGCACCCGGCGCGCCGCGATCCCCAAGGTCAAAGGCTTCTGCGAAATCCTGCGCACCCGGTTTCGGCGATGGATACCAGGTCTTGATTGCGTCTGTTGCCCACGAAGCCGTCTTGTCGCTGTGGCACTGATTGCAAGCATTCGGCGTGGCGAGTTGAACAGTTCGATCAGGCCGTGGGATACGCATCGAGTGATCATGGCGTCCATCCACTCCCATATAAGTCGTAGTTGGCATATGGCACGACGCACATTGTGCTCCCGTCGAACCCGAGGTGTGATGGTGGTGTGAGGTTGCATCGAAGCGCTGAGGCGCGTGACACTGGGCACATACTGAATTTCCGGTCTGACGCAGCTTGCCCGAGTGCGGGTTATGACAGTCCGAGCACGTCACGCCCGCAGCATGCATCTTGCTCTGCAAAAAGGACCCGTGATTGTAGACCTCATCGCGCTGCTGCCCGTCCACGTGGTAAAGGCCAGGCTCAAGACGTGACGGGCGGAACGCATCAAAGTGGTGCCCCACATCCGCGGGATTGTCTGAGAACTGCAGCCGCCGCGCATGACAGCTGGCGCAAGCCCCGATCTCCTTACTCGTCGACCGCGGCACCGAGCGTACTGCTTGTCCGCTTTCTGCCATCGGCCAAGACACGCCCTTGCGTTCATCGAGGCGCACGTCAAAACCCTTGCTATGCTGATCGAAGTGTTCCTGGCCCAGCGCTTTCGACGCCCAAGCAATATGATTGGAGGCCGGTCCGTGGCAGGCCTCGCATCCGACGCTGATCTCGGACCAAGTGGTGTTGAACTCGGCGGTGGTTAAATCGTAATTCTTTTTCAGATTTGTCGAATGGCACCACGCGCACTGATAGTTCCAATTCTGATCGATGCCCGTCCAATGTAGCGGGCTTCCGGCGGTAAGCTTTCTATCGGGATAAAGATGGTACCAGTGCTGTCCGCCTTCGGCCGCCGGTCTCGCATCCCATACGATGCCTAACGCCTGCTTGCGGCCGCCTGGAAGCTCAATCAAATACTGCTGCAGCGGTGCAACGCC
>JANNXL010000305.1:0-2608 GCA_031409575.1 Hyphomicrobium sp. | reverse complement strand
GTGAACGCACGCAATAAACTGCCATGGCGATCAACGACGATGGTGGAAAGTGCGTCTGCCGCCTCGATTGGTGGGGGCCCCATGCGCGCCTTGGCGATACGGATCGTGGCATAGCCGACTGCACCAAGAAGTACAATGGAGGCGCAGACAACGGCGAGGCCGCGCATCAGCCGCCTCGCCTTCGTTCCTGGCTTTCTCAACTCAGAGCTATTTTCTCCGGAGATGGTCAAGACCCACCCTCATAAACATCATCCCGGCGAAGGCCGGGATCCGTCCAAGTTTCCGATTTGGCAAGGAGATTTTTCAGCCCAAGAACAGCATTTGAGTTCCCATAGCTTGCTGGGCGGATCCCGGCCGTCCATGCGTGCGCATGGCTCCGCCATGACGCCGGGATGACGGAATAATAATACAATCTGCCCATGTATAAGAACCTATTTGCAAACCTGTCTTACTTCGCCGTGATGTTGAGTGTGCCCGCACCGGTACGCGCGTAGCGCTCGGGGCGGTACATATCTTCGATCGTGGCGGCGGGATGGATGAACTTGCCCGGTGTCACGGCGCGCACGATGTAGGCAACGGTGGCAGACGCCGCTGCATCGGACGCCGCAGCCTTGTCCGCCGCAGAAGGAGGCGTGGCGGGCTTGGCCGTCGTCGTATCCGGGTTGTCCGTGGCGCTGTCACTGCCATCGGTTTCGCTGTCGTTTGAGCTTTCCGTCTTTTTGTCGCTCAGATCGAATGCTGCGATAAATCGATCGTCGCGGAATTCGCTGTGCTCGGGCGTGATGTCAGACTTGAGCCACGGCAACGACGCGACACTGCCGCTGTCGACGAGGTGCGGGTTTTCGATCTCAAGGCCGGCTGGCAAACGGTCGACCAGCAGTACGCGGCCGTTGGCTTCGTCGCTCTCAACTTTGACAACCGCCACCAGGCGATCGTTCTGCTTGAGCTCTGAAACACCACCAGCAACGCTCTTCATATCAACTTGCGTGCCATCGAGCGTGTAGTAGCTGCGCTCGATCTTGAAGCCCTTGGAGATCGCGGGTTCGGCCGTCAGCGAGGCACCGATGACGCTGATCACAGCATCGGTCGGCACATCGCCGCCGTTGGTAATCTCAAGGCCTTTGTCGAGATCTTCAACCGTGAGCGAGCGCAGGATCGAGCCGGTAACGGGCTTGCCGCCCAGGCTCAATTTGGTCTGCTTGGTCTGGTCGCCCAGCGCCTTGGCGGCGAGCAGCATCCAGGCCTGTTCCTGCGTCGAGGTATAACGGCGGTTGAGGTAGGCCTTGGCGATCACATTGACGAGGCGCGGAGCTTCGCTCTTTGAGATCCCCGTTTCCGACGCCAGCGTGACGAGTGCTGCACCATCGCGCAGCACAGAACCGTAGTCGTTACGAGCGAGCGATTTCGAAGCGTCGAGCGCATCGAACATGGAGAGCGCCGCCGTGAAGGCCTTCTCGGCCCGCTCCTTGTCGCCCATCATCGACAACGCGGCCCCAAGTTGAGCTTTGGCGAGCGGCGTTGCGAAGTGATCCAGGCGCGTGTCGGCGTAGTAGCGCAGTTCACCCACCGGTGCGCGGCTGTTGCGTGCGAGAACGTACAGAGCGTAGGCACGGTCTTCGCCGCCCGTTTCAAAATCCTTGGCGTTGGCGATGAAGTTCTGCAGGCGGTCGAGTGCCTGATTGAACGGGATCGTGCGCACCGTGTAGCCGGTCTCTTTGGCGCGCGTCAGGAAGTCGGTGACGTAGCTCGTCAGCCACAAGTCTTCCGATCCGCCACCCCAGATACCGAAGGCGCCGGAGCTGTCTTGCAGTTCGAACACGCGTTCGACGGCTTTCTGCACCCGGGCCTTGAGTTCAGCGTCGGGCGCGATGCCGATGCTGGCGGCGACGGCGTTGGCATAAACGAGCGGCAGGGCGCGCGACACGGTTTGCTCGGCACAGCCATAGGGATAGCGATCGAGTGAACTCAAGAGACCCGGCACATCGAGACGTGCCGTCGGGCCGACACTCAAGTTGACGCGCGTACGCGAGCTAATGAGACCGGCAACCAAGTCTTTCGACAAGGTCAGCTTGCCGCCGTTGGCTGCAAGCTCTTTCACCGTGGTGCGTTTGATGTCACCAGCTGGCGGCTTCACGTCGAACGACAGAGTGCGCGAGACATCGATGCCGCCAGCACCCGTTACGTGCACGTCATAGGTTTGCGTGCCAACGTCCGAAGGCTTGACGGCAATGCGTTCGCCCTTGCGTTCGCCGGTTTTCAGGAGAACGTCGCGATTGAGCAGGCTAACGGCTTCACCTTTGGTTGCGTCAGGCGGTTGCTGGCTGAGTGCGATCTTGTACGGGCCCGCCGCGCCCTCGACGTTATGGATTGAGAGATCTAGCGTTGCTTCGTCACCAAGCGTGATGAAGCGCGGAGCCGATGCCGTCAGAGCGACCGCATCGCGCACGATGACATCGGACGTGCCATGGCCAAGCTTGGTCTTGCTCCAGGCAACAGCCATCAGCCGCACAGTGCCGTTGAAGCTTGGCATATCGAATGAGACTTCGGCCGTGCCGTCCGCTCCCACAGCGACGATGCCGGAGTAGAAGGCAACCGTGTCTTCAACCGG
>JANNXL010000304.1:0-3635 GCA_031409575.1 Hyphomicrobium sp. | reverse complement strand
CCTCTTTGATCGTCGCGAACATATATTGATCGAGCCACTCGTGCCGAACCGTGCGGTTGTTGCGTTAGATATACGCGTTCTGCTGCGGCTTGCCCGGCCGAATGTGTTGGATCGCAATGCCACGAACTTCGGCCCATCTGAGTAATTGCCCGCTCATGTAATCAGGGCCGTTGTCGACCCTGATCACATCCGGCGCGCCGCGCCGCTCGACATAGCGAACGCGCACCAAATGGGTGGCACGACCGAACAGGATATCGAGCACAGACGGTGGCGGAAACTCGCCCTGAGGCGGGGATGTGGTGCAGCAGTCGGGATATTGGGCCAGATATTCCTCATAAGAGGCGTAGGGGACCGATTGTGCTTCGGTGCTGTTTGTTGTTCCGGCGTTAAGAAGGACGGACATTTGCTTGTTCTTCAGATCAAATGCCGTTTGAAGAAGCTCTTTGTCTGTCAGAAAGCGGCCTTGGCTCACACAAAATCCGGAACTATCGAGTATGAAATAGCCAAGAATGGTGCCGGCGAATACAGCGAGAGCTACATTCTTCCCGGTGCGCTTAAAACCAGTCATTTGGAGATTTTCCGTTCATGTGAATGGCGGACCTTCTGGCCAAAGCCTCACAGGCGGTCGCCTGGCTCAAAGCCGCGCAACCGCCTGGATAGGGCGCTCTTAATCTGATCAATTGGATTGCTCCAGAGCGGCCAACTTTTCAGGGGCATCCTCAAAGGCATAGGGGTTGAGGAATTGCCTGGCCCACATCACGCCTTTGTCGACCTCACTCAGCGCGGCTTCCTCGGCAAGTTCAGCCCAGCTTGCCCGAATGGTCGCTATCTGCTCCTCGATGAGCTCGATCGCTGCCTTTTTGCTTAAGAGAAAATGCGGGGCCGCTTCTAGGCTCGTAGCCAAAGTGCTCATTTTCTTCTCGCCTGTGATGAACAGCGCCTGATTGGCTTCACGCCCGTTTCTGGTCTGAGGACAAATGTCGTAGGCGGGCGTGAGTGTGAGCGTCTCGCCATTCCAAAACGCTGCATGATTACGGGCATGATCGTCGGTATTGCCGCATAAGATGTTAAAGACGAGGCGGCCATAGAGCTCATGTAACGTCTTCTTGGGCTCGGTAAATCTCTTGCGGATAATGTCGGCAAGTTCCTGATAACTGCCATACCGGCCCATCATTTCGTCCAACCCAAACATGGTCAGCGCCGAGACCATAGATTTGCGCGTCCAGCCGCGCTCAGTTTTCAAACGGTCGAAACGCTCGATCAGAATCACGTCCTTGCCGCCAGCCCGCTTCAGCTCAGTGTGAGCGACGTTGAGGCCAAGCTTGGCGGCCATCCGCATGGCAACGAATTCGGCCTTCACCACATTGGTAATGTCGTTGCTGGATGAGAATTTAGCGATGTACTTCTTCGTGGCTGTTTCGATGGCTGCCTTGGGGCGCGCTCCGCCCAAACTGGTGCCGTGGAAAACAGCCTGCTCCAGCTCAGGCGTGATCGGCTCGCCTTTCTCAACGAGCCCGGCCACGAACAGCAGTTCCTCGAGCGAGGCCGGCGTGCCGAGGCGAGGTTCAAATTTTGATGAAGACGTCTGAAAATCTAATGCCCCAATACGATCGGAGCCCGACTTGAGCAGATAGGTCAGCTCGTCGAGTTGCGCGACATCAATCGCCTCGCCTTTTTGTCCCAAAAGGCGATTGATGATGACGCGGCGTCCCCACGCGTCGGGCGCACCATCACGCAGGCAGCCAGCCATGCTCAGGCCGGCCAGAGGCTCTATGGCACCAGACTTCAGCGGCAGCTCTGGTTCGTAAATCGGAAGTGCGCCGCGCTTGTCGAGGTAGCTGCGTCCGTAGTTGAAGACCAGACGCTTCCCGTCAAGCTCTATGCGGCCAGCGACCACAGGTTCAGTTGCATCCGGTAGCCAGTTCCAGACGAATGCCTCCTTTGGCACCTCCTCCGGTTTTTTTTCATTTTTTTTAGAAGTCATCTTTCACCGGCCTTCTGGAGTCGCGCGCAGCCTTCGGAAGCAGTGTGAGGGTTTGCCGCGCGATGGCGCTATTGGCGCTCAGTCGTGGCTGATCAGAGTCGAACAGCTTGATGCCAAGGAGCGAAGCAACTTCGAACACCGCACCCACGGCACAACCGGGGTCGCCCTGCTCAATCCTCTGTACGAGGCCTCTGGAAACAGCAGCTCTCTCCGCCAGTTCAGCGACGGTGAGCTTGCGCTCGATCCGTGCCGACCGGATGAGTTGTCCCATCAGGCTGGTGGCTTCTTTGGTATACCGTGAATATGGGCGTGATGCTGGCTTGGACATGGCTATTTGATCTATAAATAGAGCGCAAAGCGCTTTCCTGACTTGTTTATAGATCACGCTACCTCAGTCAGAGGTGATCTGTCAAGATATGATCCATAAATCGGTCTGGATGCATCTTCCCGACCTGTTTATAGATCATATTACATCATCGGCCTCCGAAAGTGTCGCGAGACGATCATCGCGACAAAAAAGTGTCGCGAATTTTGAATCACGACAGAAAATTGATATCGACCAGCCGCACACCGCTGACGGGGTTGATGGTGGTGTTGGTTGTGAAGTTTAACGAGTTGAGATTGGGCAGATTGATCGCGCCGATGTCCCACGTCTTGGCCGCGATGGTGAAGGCGAGGTTGCCCAGCCCCGAGACATTGCCCTGGTTGTCAAACGAGTCCCAGGTGTTGGTGAGGAAGCCGCCGGCGAGGCCGGTGATGGTGGTGTTGCGCTGGACAAGTATAAGTAAACCCGTAGCCGGATCGATAGTGCGGGCGATCGATGGCGAAGGGTATCTTGCAAACGAGAGGTAGAGCTGAAAACCTGTCGATACGTGCAGCACGTTTCAAAGTTGTCGGCCGCGCTGCTCGTGTTCAGTTCGAGTACCCGTTGCGGGCAAGCTGATGATCTGCGTGGGATCCTCACCGAACCCGATCAGCGCAAAGTGCTTGACAGGTTTTCAACGTGGACGGTGGCCTGCACTCGGGATCCGGAGCCATTCTGAGTAAGCCCATCCGGTGAATTTCAACCTCGAATGACGAGAAGAGGAATGGCACGGAAGCGCCTTACCCCCGAAAAGAAAGTTGACGCAGCAGCGAACGGGCCTCAGTGAGCAACAACAGGTTCGTCGGCGAGTGCCTCGGCCCTAACAATAGTATCGGCGCCTAATGCGATGAGAGCATCCCTCACGTCGCGGCCATTCGGGGCGTTATGGACGACGACCTCTACGCCCTCATTTTCAAACGTCCGGCGCACGTCACGCAGCATATCCTCGCACCGCCCACCCTCACAGAAATAATCTATGATAATTGCCGTCGGAAGAAATGGGCCATCGACAGACACGGAACGCCAAATCGCAATCATATTCGATGGACTGGAAGAATAGGACGAATAGTAAATCCGATAATTCATCCTATCGAGTCGACTTGCCAAATTCTGCGCGTCGCGCCCTTCGTCGGATATGAAAATGATTTGGACGGCTGCCTCGCGGCGATGGTGTGTTAACATCTTCGCTCACTATCGAATTCCGCCCCCACCGCTGCCGTTTGGTACCCAGTACTTGCAGCACTGGACACACCCGGGCGGCGCAACCCCTTGCCGGGGCGCACAAAC
>JANNXL010000303.1:0-2704 GCA_031409575.1 Hyphomicrobium sp. | reverse complement strand
AGTCTGGACGGCCCGGCACGTAGTGGGCCCGATGCGTGCACTGGCATCAGGTGCCGACCGGCTTGGGCGCGGTCTGGACGCAAGCCCGCTGCCTTTGACCGGGCCGTCAGAAGTGCGTGACACCACAGAAGCCTTCAACGGCATGCAAGACCGCCGGACCCGCTTTGTGTCCGAGCGCACCCACATGCTTGCAGATCTCAGCCATGATCTGCGCTCGCCGCTGACCGCGATGCGGCTACGGATCAAAATGCTTGACGAAACCGAAGACAGCGTCCGCCTGAAAGCCTTGGTCGAGGAAATGCAGGCCATGGTCGAAGCCACACTGGAGTTTGCCCATGGCGTGGCCAAGACGGAACCTTCAGCCACTGTTGATCTTGCCGCCATGCTGGGTGATCTTGTGGCCGACGTGGGTGGCGACCGCGCGACCCTTGTACCCTCATCGCCCGTGACCGCCATGGTACGCCCCCATGCGTTCAACCATGCGCTGCGCAACCTGATCGATAGCGCGGTGCGTTATGGTGGCGCGGCAGAGGTCAGCCTGACGCAGGAACCGGGGTTCGCGCTGATCACGGGGCCGGGCCTGCCCGAGGACCAGTTGGAGGCGGTGTTCGAGCCCTTCGTGCGTCTTGAAGTGTCCCGCAATCGCGATACCGGCGGCGTCGGTTTGGGTCTGGCCATCGCCCGGACGATCATTCAGGCGCATGACGGCACTATCCAACTGCGCGACCGGATTGGCGGCGAGTTAAACGCCATCGTCCGCCTTCCGATCGGCGAGGTCTGATCAAATGGACTTTGCTGACAGCCTGCGCAGATACCACAGCACCAGTATGGGGACGACAAGCCATTGCGCCACGGGCGCCATTCCTGTTCCGACCAGTGGCAGCCGTGGCATGGACGTACCGTAGGCCCAGCGGGGCGTGACTTCGGTGCTGTAAAACTCAATCGCCAAGGTTATGGCGACGCCGGTCGAAAGCCAAGCTGCGATGGAACAGCGGTTGGGTTGGGCAGCCCATCGGCGCGTTCCGGCCAGAAAAGACGCCGACCAGAAGGCAATCAGCGCGATGACCATATCGCCCAAGGTTGCCTGCAGGCATATTCTGAGGCCGTCCATATGGGAAACGTCCTGCATGCTGCGAAACAGCGGGGCTTGCAGGAACTCCCACGTGAAATGCATTGGGAAAGACAAAATCAGCAGGTCAAGTTCCGGAGGGACACGCCGCTTGGATGACATTTGAGTTTGACCCTCCCGAGACGAGGCAGCTATGCACCGCAGGCAGAAAGCAGTGCGGGGATCAATCCGCACCGCTGCAGCCGATACATTGAACAGAATACCACATTCGCTGGAAAACATGATCTTTCGCGACGTTGTGATTTGAAGGTGGCAACTGCTTCGCATTGGGATTCAGAAATCAATGCGCTGTGTCGCTATAACAGCCTGAAATAACCACCCGATGAGAAGGTGACCGGAACTTGCAACGCAGAGAATTCTTCGCAGCCTTTACTGCAACCCTTGGTGCAGAATTTCCGGTGTCGGCGCATCAGGAACGGCCGTTTGTCCTGCCCTAAGATTTCCTTCCAGCATTGGTCAATGTGCCGTCTTTCCTCCCGGCTGGCGTCATCCACACCTCCCTCTCCTCGCGAAGTATGCGGTTCTCTTTGCGCAGGCGTTCATTCTCTCGCAGCAGGCCAGTATCCTGTGCAGGCACTTTGGCTTCTTCGGAAAACACCCGAACCCGGTTGCCAAGGGTCGAGTGCCCGATCCCCAAATCAGATGCAACCTGACACCTTGTCACGCCACTGGTCTGCGCGATGCGAACCGCATCTCGCTTGAACTCGTCGCTATGTCTCGCTGCCATGTCCGGTCTCCTTGATGGCGAGTATTGCTCTCAAAAGACCGGAGCGAAACCGGTGCAGGTCCAGACCGCTCAGATCAGCGGGTCTGCTTCCTGCGCCAGATAGCTGCGAGACCTCCCGCGGGACGCAGCACGTATGCTGGCCGTGACGTGCGCGCCCTCGGGCATGGCACCACCCTCCCGATCGCGCACATCGAACGCCACGGCTTTTGGCACGGTCCGGGCCTCGAGTGTATAGGCTGCGCCGTCCTGGCGGAATCCGGCCCCGTTCGGCCCGGCGGCGGGGTTCTCGTTGACGGCGCGTTCCTGAAAGGCGATGGCGATCTGACCGCCGCCGTTGGCGTGGCTTGCCGCGTGGCCCGCAGTGTCACCCGCATAGGCCCCTTAGTCCTTGGAAGAGAAGGTGATCTTAGCGTCCGTCACTGTCCGGTCTTAGGGGTGTAGCCTAGACACTCAATAACGGCCCTTGCGGCGGTGCTCACCGGATCCATGGTTTCTCGCAACAGTTGAATGCGGTCAAAGCGGTCGGGGTCATGCGCTATCGCGGCGCGCAAGGCCGCACCGAATGCCATGCGAAGCTCGGTGCCCACGTTGAATTTGCAGATCGTGGTTTCGCGCGCCAACTGGCGTCGCAGCGCCGCCGGGATACCCGATCCGCCATGCAGGACCAGCGGCAAATTGGGGGCCGCCGCCTGAATGGCCTGTACGCGGGAAAGATCGACGTTCGCATCGGGTCGGGTCATCAAATGGCTGTGGCCGACAGATACCGCCAGGGCATCCACCCCGGTTTCGCGCGCAAATAACACCACTTCGGCGGGGTCGGTTCCAAGCCGGCGGGGGAGGGGGCAAAT
>JANNXL010000302.1:0-6959 GCA_031409575.1 Hyphomicrobium sp. | reverse complement strand
CCTGCGGCTGACCTAAATAGCGGGGCGTGTCACGCCACCAGTAATTCAACAGGATGTTAAACGCGGATAACCCTTCAACATGATGCCACCACATTGACGGAATGAACAGCGCGTCGCCGGGTTCAAGCTCTGCGACTTTTGCGTTCCTAAGCGCTTCCGAAAAGCGGGAGTGCTGTTCAAAATCGGGTGCGTGGAAATCGACCAGGCTTACGGCGCGGCCTGCTGGTGTATTATCGATCGGGCCAAGATAGAGATTGCGAAACTGGTCGGGCGGGAAAAGCGTAAAGCGACGACATCCAGCGACACAACAGGCCAGATTATCCGGAAAATCATTGTGCGCAGCAATACGTGTTGGTGTGCCGATCCAAAGGCTCTTCAATGGATCACGTGTTCCCAAATCCAAATGATTTTCGCGATCAACACCGTCGAAATGGCCGGGGACATCAATCGATGCCAGATACATGGACGGCGGATCGGCACGGTCTTCATTGGCGTCTATGCTACCGAAGATATCAACCAACTTGCCCCGTGCCATTTGGTAGTTCATTGCCATCGCCGTGTCGTAGAACATACGGCCATCATGCCCCGGCGGCCCGACGGAAACTGAAAAAGGCACATCGCGTGCGCGCTCGAGTAAATAAGCGCGGACTGAACGCGGCGATTGTAGCCCGGCCTGAACCAGCGGCCACTCCGAAACCAGGCCCCGAATGACAAAAGGCGTGCGAGCTTTCAGCAGCAAGGCGTCAAGCGCGCCAGGGTCCGCCGCTTCACGCTCTTCCACCGCAGGCATGGCAGCGAAGATCAAAGGTGTCTGATCAGCCAAGTTTCAGCCGCGCATTCTTGCGTGCCACCAGTTCGCTAAAGCGCGACAGTGATGCAACGGCCATAAAAACGGGGAGGAGATATCCCTTTGTCTGCAGGTCACTCAATTCCGTTCCTGTCAGGCCTGAGAGACGCTCTTCAGCAACGATGTGGTAGCCCACCAGCGAATGGCGAGAGCCATCGTCTAGCGGCACTTCCATCGTAAAGGGCTCAAGCAAATCAAGGCGTTCCAGCGTCGCGCAAAAATCGGGAGATTGCCGGTATCCGTCATCCAGAGCCGCCAGCCGTGTCGCCATCGCCTCAAGAAATGGCGTCGGACGCCCATCCACATCAAACAGCCGCGTGCCTTCACCCGTCTTTGAGATACGAGGGCTGTCCATATCGATATGAACCTGGGCGATTTCGTTGTCCGTTGCCGCCCGCCCGATCAAAAAGGGTTGTATCGCTTGGGCCATCGGCCGGTAGCGAGCGTCCCAGTGATCACCATCAAGAAACAAATTCTCGCCATTGTCGAACCCCAACATCGCAAGCGGAGAGAATGCTCCCGTCGAGATGTCACGGCGGAAGACGATCGGATAATGGGCTTGGACCGAACGGAATTCGCTCGGTGTCGCGAGACACGCCATGACATTGTCACCAAAGGCGTCGCTGGCGCCTGCATGTATCCTGAGCTCACTATGACCGGCGGGATTGAGGATCTGGTGATTGCTCATTGCCCGGCCAATTCTCCAAGAGCCGCTTGGGTTGAAGCCGCAGCTACGGCGGTGAAGTAAGTGCGATTGGTCGGCAGGCCAGCGGTCAGCGCACGGGTGCGCTCGCGCACGTCTGCCAACCGGGCTGCGGCAGAAGGCGTGGGCGCTTCTAAAGCTGGCGGCGTGGGACAGCCCATACCATAAAGAACATATTGCTGGCTGGCGGCAGAGAATATCTCATCCACGCGCGGAAAATCCCAGACCGATGGCGGCTGGTAGCGCCATAGTGCCAACTGCTCGTTCAATCGCACAGGGATTGTTTCGGGCGCACGCTGCGCAACCCAGTAGGGTTCCCTCCGGTGGCTCAGGACATAGTGAAGCTTGAGAAAATCCACGATCCGGTCCCAACGATAGCGGAACAATTCGTTGAAGCGTCCAGCATGAATATCCATCGTCGCGCGTTGAGCCGGGAAATTGTCGATGAGTGCCTTGAGTGAAAGTTCGATCATCACAATCGCCGAGGCTTCAAGCGGCTCGATGAACCCGGCGGAGAGACCGATTGCGAGGCAATTGCGGTCCCAGAATTTTGTGCGGTGACCGGTTTTGAACGCGAGCTTCCGCACGTTCAGTTCGTCGGCAGTGGAACCTGGAACATTCGTGGTTACATAATCTCGCAACACGCGCTCAGCTTCTGCATCGCTCATGAATGATGAGGCATAGACGCAGCCAATCCCGCGACGTGTGGGCAGCGCGATATCCCAAAGCCAGCCTGCAGCATGAGCGGTACCGATGGTTTGCGCCGAGATCGGCGCATCGTTTGCGACGGGCACCTGTACTGCCAGAGCGCGATCATTGAATGACACATCCGAACGGTCGATCCATTCGGTTCGGCAATGCCCGGCGATCAATATGGCAGCGTGGCCAGAACAATCGATAAAAAGGTCACCCGAAATTTTCGCATGATCGCGCAGTTCGAGCGCGGCAATATCGCCATTTGGCGCTGAGATTATGCCCGTCACTTCATCGGAAATATGGGTTACACCCAAGCGGGTGGTGGCATGGCGCGCGAGTAAAGCAGCGAACTTTCCCGCATCCAGATGATAGCCATAATTCAGGGCCCCCGCGTAATCGGGCATTGCCCGCTGGCGCGGCGCGAGGTTATGCATGCAGGCAGCATGCTGCGGGCTCATAACGGCTGCAAACGGTATTTCCGGTGCCGATGCACGCCAAGCGGGTAGTAATGCCCGCATGTCATCCGGCGGCGGTGGGGTGAAGGGGTGCAAGTAGCTGTCAGCCGCCGAGCCATCGACCCAGCCGTCAAAGCGCGATCCTTGTTTGAATGAAGCATCGCATTGGCTCAGAAATTCAGGCTCGGCGATGCCAATTTTGGCCAGCGTCTCACGCATCGTCGGCCACGTGCCTTCGCCGACGCCGATGATGGGGATATTCGGTGCCTCTACCAGCGTGATGGACAGATCTTTACGCTGTGCGGCAAGCATGCACGCCGAAAGCCAACCGGCAGTTCCACCGCCAACAATCACGACCTTCCGAATTGAACTTTCCATCATGTCTCGACCATAGCTGACTTCAGCCGCCCTGTAGAGAATAAGAGCCGCGCTGCTGGTGCAGTGCGACTCTCAATCTCAATCCATTCTTCAGATCATCGTTTAAACGTCAGAAAGTAAGGCGGACACCCCCGGAATAGCGCGCATAACCAGGAGCCGAGAAGAACACGGCCCGGTCATTGCGCCGCACACCGGAGCGGTCTGCGTTCGTGATGTTGATGCCCTCCACAAACACAGTCATCCCCTTGCGGAATTCATAGCTCGCACTGACGTCGAACTGACCATAGGCCTTAATGTAATAGGGGTCCTGATCCTTGCCAGCGAGGAACTTGTCCCGCCAGTTATAGGCAACACGTGCCTGCAGGCCGTTCTTGTCATAGTAGAGAACCGCGTTCGCACTGTTGCTCGCGCCGGTGACGGCGAATTGCGTTGTCGTCCACGGCAAGGTGTTGTCGAAGGCAGTATCGCTGTTCACAATTGTGTAGTTGAGGATACCGCCAAACCCTGTGTTCCAGAAATTGTGCTGAACAGCAAATTCCCAACCCCAGAGCCGCGCCTTTTGAGCGCTGTTGGATGGCTGGGTGAACGTAAAAACCACATCAGGATCACTTGGGCGACCGACGATGCCGCCAGCTGTACCAACCCCGGCAACAAAGTCAGCCGGGCGATTTACGCGGACCCAGTTGACGATCTGATCGAACGAAGCGCCCGCACCCAAGGCTGTCCGTGCAGCATTCGCAGCAGCGCCTTGTGATGGGTCGTTCAGATCGAACAACGGCGTCTGCGTCGTGCCATTGGCGATGAAATTGCTGACGTTCTTGGTAAAGAACCCAACCGACAGATAGCTTGCCTTGTCGTAGTACCACTCGGCTGACAGATCGATGTTCTTTGACTTGTAAGGCAGCAACGCAGGGTTGCCAGCGCTCGCCTGGCTGCCCCCGGCACCAACCCGCAACGGTTGGCCCACCGTGATTCCACCCTGCATGCTGGCATAGTCCGGGCGCGTAATGGTGTGGCTGTAAGACGCGCGTAATTTGACATTGTTGGTCGGCGAAAAATCAAAATCCACCGCTGGGAGCCAATTCTCGTAACTCCCCTTTAATGTGGTGAAATCGCTGCCAGCCGCTTGCACAAGGCTGATTTCATTCTGGGCAACCCAGATCGTGCCGGTCGGGATGGAAGCAAGTGCCCTTGAGGTGATTTTCGTCTTCTCATAGCGCAAGCCGAGCCGCAAATTGGCAGCGGCATCGCCGATGTTGAAAGAATGGAACGTCTGGATCCATGGCGTGATTGACTTTTCGCGGATGCGCCGGTCCGTTGAGTAAGGCGCAAGGCAGGTATCGCCCGGCGCAGCGTTGCAGATGCCCAGCCGCGTATCGAGCAGCGTGATAAGCCCTGCGGTATCAATCTGGAAATAGGTCGGAATGATCCCCGCACCATTCGATCCATTCACGCCCGCCAAATCTGGCGAGAGACTCCGCGGGATAAACAGCGAGTCCGGCGTGTCAGCCGCAGACAAGGTGCCGCCCCAAGTGTCGTTCTGGATAACGCCAAAAGCGGTGCGAACCTGATTGTCGATATAGCTCGCGCCGAAGTCGAGGCTCTTAATAAACGAGGCGTCGAAATCAAAACCGCCGCGCAGGCTTATCTGGTCGATCGTATCCTTCATATAGGCGTTGCGGAAAGCGTTGCCTGCCGGTCGTATGTTGGATGCACTAATTCCAGCCCCCGGATGCATCGTTACCGAAATGACGGGCATATCGGTCGTGAAATCAACGCGCTGGCTTGCAACGCCGAAGATTGCCGTTCCGACCGCGATGCCACTGCCATAGGGTGAGGTCGGCTTGGACTCGGCCGTCGAATGATGGCCGTCGAGCTCAAGCCGCAAGCCGCCGGGACCTTCCCATTTGATATTGCCACCGATCGAATGATTTACATTTCGGTTCGAACCAACGGCACCGGTGATCGCGAGATCCTTGCCCTCTCCGATGCCGAAGTTCTCCGCATAGAAATTGGCACCAGCTGCGGGGCCATTGGTCCAGCTGCTCGACGTATCATTGTGGTTGAACCATACGCCAATGCTGTTCTGACGGCTGGTGAAGGTATTCTGCGCAAAAATATAGTCGACGGCGATGTCGAGCGTATCGGTCGGTTTGAATTGCAATACGGCTTGACCGTTGATGCGCTCGCGCTTGAAATCGTAGAAGTCATAAGCCGCCTGCTGGGGCACCTGGTACACGTCAGTCGGTCCGGGGCGGTTCTGGATATTGGCGAACCGCGGATCGCCACGCTGCGCAAGCGTTCCCCAGTTGTTTTCGGCGCCAGTATAACCCGGACGCCAGTTACCGACCTGGAACTGTGCTTGTCCGCCGTTACGCTTTTGATAGGAACCAGCCAGCAGGATGCCGATCCTGTCATCGGCAAATGTCTTGCTGACGACGCCCGAAATCTCTGGCGTAAAGTCTTTGCCGTAAAGCTGCGACGTGTCGTAGACACCCTTAACACCGACGCTCCCCTTAAAGCCTGGGCGATCAAGGGGGCGCGGGAGCTTGATATTGATGACTGAACCGATGCCGCCGGTGGGAAGCGACGCGCGGCCCGACTTGTAAACCTCAACCCCGGCAACGCCTTCAGCGGCCAAGTTACCAAAGTCGAAACTGCGCGAAGACGGCGCTGAAAAACCATCACCCAAAGTCGAGGTTGGCATCTGCCGACCATTTACGACAACAAGGTTGAACTCAGGCCCGAAACCGCGAACGGTAACGGTCGAACCCTCGCCGCTCTGGCGATCAATCGACACGCCGGTGATGCGCTGAAGCGATTCCGCTAGGTTGGAATCCGGGAACTTGCCGATGTCCTCAGCGGAAATGGCATCGACCACGCCTTGCGCGTTGCGCTTGATGTCTTGTGCTTGCTGGAGACTATAGCGGATGCCGGTTACGACAATCTCGTCGCCTTCAGCGTCGGCCGCAGCAGCTGTGTCTTGCGCGTATGCTGGATACACGCCGAGGCCTATCGCAATTGCCGACACACCCAGCATCAAGCGCACTGCGGCGTAGTTTCTCAAACCCTTCATAGGTACTTCCTCCCCAATTTCGTACGAAGCCAATTTGAATCGCCGAATTGTTAACGTTCACTTGTCGTTATGAACGTTCACATTGTCAAGCTTTATTGCTAACACCGCCGTCTCCGACAGATTTCCCAGCTTACTTTTCGTTTTGGCAATGTGCTCGCCAACAAATGAAAAACAACATGTGAAAGTTCACGTGTGCACACCTTTAAATTCTCGTCAGCATCCTTTGCGCAAACGGCGGGGGGGGGCTGGCGGATCCGTTCTCACGTCGGTTGACCTGCTGCCCAGGCTAACGCCAAAATTGTGGGCGATCTGGCGACGCTTCGTTTCCACCGAGGTGGGGACGATCGCATCTATATGCTCGAAGAGCGTTCTGCGCGCCCGCAAACGCAGCAGGCCATGCTTGCTGCTGATGCTGAGCAAAATGTTGCTGATGTGAGTTTCAGCAAGGCATTTGGCGGCGGCGCGGTGCGCTGCTCCATGCGAAGCCGCAACGAGTCTGAGCACTAAATACCCACGACGGCAGATCGCCGCCAATCGTCAGGTTTTGCGGCGATCATGGTGGACGCTAATAAGGCTGTATCGGCCCAACGTATTTTTATGGCGGAGTGTGAACGAACGGCGGGTTTTGAAGCCAGCGATTTGCGCTGGGAGCGTCTGCAATGTTGGCGAATCCTGTTACGTATGATTGTCACTGCGCACTTGTTGCGGGGCTTGGCTTTTCCGCAGCTAGAATTGCCAGAGCATTTTCGGATAACACCGCGAAGGCAGCCAAGCCCCCCTGAGTTCACAAATGAAGTGCAACAC
>JANNXL010000301.1:0-8060 GCA_031409575.1 Hyphomicrobium sp. | reverse complement strand
AAAAAGGCGGCACCAGTCGACGCCGCCTCAAACAAATGACGAGTGGATCCGAGACTTAGCCCTACTGTTTAGCCCATCATTTGGTCGACGTGGTCCCAGTTCACCAGGTTGTCGAACCAGGCTTCGAGATACTTGGGCCGCGCATTGCGATAGTCGATGTAATAGCTGTGTTCCCAGACATCGCACCCGAGGATGGGTTGGGCGCCATGCATGAGGGGATTTTCACCATTCGGCGTTTTCATAACTTCAAGCTTGCCATCGCGCACGGCGAGCCAGGCCCAGCCTGAGCCGAATTGCGTTACGCCGGCGTTAATGAAATCAGCGCGCATTTTGTCGAAGCCACCGTATTCTTCGGCGAGGCGCTCGAGACGGCCCGGCATCTTTTTGCCGCCCCCGCCTTGTTTCATCCACTGCCAGAAATGCATGTGATTGTAATGTTGGCCGACGTTGTTTACGAGGCCTGCATTCTTGCCGGCGAACGCCGCCTTGCAGACGTCTTCGATTGCCTTGCCTTCTAGCCCCGAGCCCACGATCAGCTTGTTGCCGTTATCAACGTAGGCGAGGTGGTGCTTATCGTGATGGAATTGAAGCGTTTCAGCCGACATGTAGGGCGCCAACGCATCGTAGGCGTAAGGCAAATCGGGGAGTTTGAAGGTCATCGGCGGATCTCCGTTGAGCGGTCGGGGCAGAGTTAACCCACCACCTAACTGCTCTGGGACGAACCTTCAAGCGCCGAGGAAGTTCCCGCTTTGGGGAAAAAAGCGCGGATTTCGGCAGAAAAACGCGAGAAGGGTGCACCAACCCTGAAAGATGCACCCCCCTTTGGATCACGCCGGGGAAGTTTAGGCCTCAGGGTTGCAAGGAACATGATGGCCCTGGCGTTAACCCGTTCTGAACCAGCCGTTCATCGCCCGCCGACGGTTTTTTGGTAGACTTGAATTAGCGCAGAGACGGCCACATCTGTTTTAACGGCCGGAGCGCGTGTTCCGTCAAAGATCGACCACACTGCGGCGCGCGTACGTTCTACATAAACCGGTTGTGAAGTATGCTCTGTGTGCAAGTGGGCAGGGTCTGGTAGGCACGTGGTGCGGCGGTAAAGTGATGAAACGAAGTTTTGGATATTTGTTCACGCTTGCGGTTCCGCTGGCCTTGGCCGGCGCAGTCGCTTTGTGGGCTTTGAACCTGCTGCCAGAGGGCCTGCATTTGGGCGGCGTCTCGCTGAGCGCCAAGCCAGAGCTCATCTATGAGACCACAGCCGCATCCAAAGGACCTATCCGGAAAGTCATATCCACGGCGGGTCCGGTGCGCGCCCTTGTGACGGTAAGCGTCGGATCTGAACTCTCCGGTCTGATCGATGCCGTTAATGCAGACTTCAACAGCAAGGTGAAACAGGGCGATATACTGGCAACGGTGGATCAACGCACGTTCGCAGCCCGCGTGGCGCAGTCGAAGGCAG
Organism: Hyphomicrobium sp.; assembly: GCA_031409575.1. Lineage (GTDB taxonomy): Bacteria > Pseudomonadota > Alphaproteobacteria > Rhizobiales > Hyphomicrobiaceae > JANNFX01. Next base: position 6,604 of record JANNXL010000301.1, on the reverse strand, counting down.
ATCTCGCCGTTGCCGAGGCAGCTCTCATCAACCAGAATGCAGCGCTGGTCAAAGCCGAAGCAGTCCGGACTCTAGCCGAGCAAACAATTGAACGCCAAAGGCCGCTGGTGAAGAAGGGCGTTTCCCCGATCTCAACGCTTGAGACGGCGACGCGTGACTTGGAAGTCAGCAAGGCCGACATCAGTGTTGCCAAGGCTCAGATTGATAGTGCCAAAGCGACCATCCTGCAGCGGCAGGCGCAATTGCGCGCCACCGAGATCGACCTTGAGCGCACGCAAATAAAGGCCCCCATTGAAGGCACTGTCATCTCGAGATCTGTTGATCCTGGTCAGACGGTTGCCTCAAGTTTCCAAGCGCCCGAATTGTTCAAGATCGCACAAGACCTGTCTCGCATCCGCATTGAAGCACAGGTGAACGAGGCAGATGTGGGCGCAATTGAAAGCGGCAACCCTGTGACGTTTACGGTTGATGCATATCCCGACCGCCAGTTCGAAGGCCGCGTCACACAGGTGCGCCTGGCTGCAACCGAAATCAACAACGTCGTCACGTACACAGTAATCATTGAGGCGGCGAACGAAGACCGCAAACTGTTTCCCGGCATGACGGCCAATGTTCAGATTGAAGCCGCCAAACGCGACAATGTTCTGCGCATTGGCAACGATGCTCTTCGCTACAAGCCCAAGACTTCGAATGGCAGCCCCAGCAGTCAAAGCGGCGACATAAGTGATCGCACAATGCGTATGGTTGAGCGGCTTAAAGCGGAAGTGGATTTGACAGCCGAACAGGAAACTGTGCTCAAGGCGTCCCTAACCAGGTTGACGGACGAGATCAAAGCGAATGCGCAAGGCGGGTCGATGGGCGCGCCTCCGATTGACCCTTCGGCCATGCGTCAGCGCATGTCTGCCCGTGTTGAACAGACTTTGGTTCCGCTTCTGAAAGCCGAACAAAAGCCCATGTACGAGCGCTGGAAAAAAGGCCGGGAAGGCACGCGCGGTGTCAATCTGTGGGTGCTCGATGCCAAGGGTGAGCCAGAGCAGCGCTTCGTGCGGCTTGGTTTGACGGATGAGCAATTCACCGAGATTGTAAGCGGCGACGTGGCCGAGGGTGCCAGTGTTGTTGTGCGCGCCCGTGAGACGGGGAAATGACTCCGGCGTTGTCTCAAATCAATCGGGCCGTTGAGGCGCAGCCGGATGGCGGACCCATGCCCTTATTGCGCGCAAAACACCTCAGCAAGACTTATGCAATGGGCGACGAACTCGTCCATGCGCTCGATGGCGTATCACTTGATATCGTCAGTGGAGAGTATGTTGCGATTATGGGGCCGTCGGGTTCCGGCAAATCAACTATGATGAATTTGATTGGTGCGCTCGACGTGCCGACCAGCGGGCAACTCTTTATTGATGGGCGCGACATCGCCCTGCTTGGCACAGACGAACTTGCTGACCTCAGAAACCGCCAGATCGGCTTCGTGTTCCAACAGTTCAATCTCCTGCCGCGCACCAGCGCGCTACGCCAGGTGATGCTGCCACTGTCTTACGCATCGCCTCAACCCGAAGATGCCGAAGGTATTGCCCGCAAACGCTTAGAGCAGGTGGGGCTTGGAGCGCGGCTCGATCACCATCCGCGGCAGTTGTCGGGCGGCCAGCAGCAGCGCGTGGCCATCGCACGCGCGCTCGTCAACAATCCGAAAATTCTTTTGGCCGATGAACCGACCGGCGCGCTCGACAGCAAAACCTCTGAAGAGATCATGCGGCTATTCACTGGGCTCAATCAGCAGGGAATAACCGTCATTCTTGTGACCCACGAGGCTGAGATTGCGGCTTGGGCCAAACGCCGGATCGTGTTTCGTGATGGGAAAATCATCGAAGATACCGCGCAGACGCCTGAGTGGGACCGTCTGCCGAGGACTGCTGCGGGAGGCGTGCCATGAGCATATGGGACAGCTTCCGTACGGCTCTGGTGGCGCTGCGCACGAACTTGTTGCGCGCCATTCTAACGACACTTGGTATCGTCATCGGCGTGGCTTCAGTCATCATTCTGGTGTCTGTCGGCAATGGGGCATCGCGCGAGGTCGAAAAACAGATCAATTCGCTCGGCAGCAGCATGCTGGTCGTTTTTCCGGGTTCAAGCCGCGTGATGGGCCGCTCGGCGGGTTCTGGCTCCGATCTTCCGCTCTCCGAGGGGGATATGCAGGCGGTGCGGGAGAAGGTCACCGGGGTCACAGCCATTGCGGGGCAACTCAATGATGCGATCGCCGTTGTGCGCGGCAATATGAACTGGATGACGTCCGTTAGCGGCGTACACGCCGAATACACCCTTGTAAGGGACTGGTTGATCCAAAGCGGACGAGAATTGACACCCAACGATGTGCGGTCTGCAGCGCGAGTGGCGCTTGTTGGGCAGACAGTCGTCAAAGAGCTGTTCGCTGGTGAAGATCCGGTCGGCGCGACCGTGCGCATCAAGAACGTGCCGTTTGAAATCGTCGGTGTTCTATCGCGCAAAGGCCAGTCCAGCATGGGGCGCGACCAGGACGATGTTGTGCTGATCCCAATGACCACGGCACGCAACCGGGTTGTTGGCAAGAGTGGGGTGCAAAATGACCAAGTCGGCAACGTATATGCCAAAATCGACCCGGGTACGGATATCGCAATCGCCCAGGAAGAAATGGAAAGCGTCTTGCGACAGCGCCGGCGTGCCGGTCCGAATTCGGAGGACAACTTTTCGGTGCGCAATTTGGCAGAAATGATGCGGGCGCGCACCGAAGTTCTGTCTACGCTCAGCTATCTTCTGGGTGCCACGTCGGCGATATCTCTCATTGTTGGCGGGATTGGCATCATGAATATTATGCTCGTTTCAGTGACAGAGCGAACCCGTGAAATTGGTTTGCGAATGGCGGTTGGCGGACGCCGCCGCGATATTCTCACTCAATTTCTCGTTGAAGCGGTTACGCTTTGCCTCGTGGGCGGGCTCATCGGCGCGTTCATTGGGGTTGTGGCTGCTGCAGTCATCGCTTATGCCGCTGAATGGCCGGTGTCAGTTAGCCCGCAAATACTAGCGATTTCCATGGGAGCCGCTGCGGCGACTGGCATTATATTTGGATATTTCCCCGCCCGCCGTGCAGCCCAACTCAATCCTATTGATGCGCTGAGAAGCGAATAGTACTTTCCAGTTTCTCGAATTGGTGTTTTTCTTTTGTTCCGGTTGCCATAAAATCCTCTGAATTAAACAGTTTCGCAGATTTACGGCACTTTTGGCCTTGCGCCCGCATTGCTGCGGCAAAAAGGCAATGCGAGCGGCGCGCTATCGGTCTATATGGGGATATCCCCAAGTCGCAGACAAACTCTTGCTGACGGGCTGGCGCTATAGCGTCTTAAGAACAATTGAAACGGAAGGGTACCTGAGAATGGCTGTCATGAACGTCGACAAAATGACTTTGAAAGAGATCAACGATCTCGAAGCAAAACTGGCGAGAGCCAAGTCGCAGGCGCGCGATAAAGCGCGGATTGAACTGCGCGACAAAATTGAAAAAATCGTAGATGGCTCTGGCTTCACGGTTGCGGAATTGTTTGGCTTTGCTGCAAAGGGCAAGAGCCGGGGCAAATCCGTTGCAAAGTATGCCAATCCCGATGATCGTTCGCAGACGTGGACGGGCCGCGGCCGTAAGCCGAATTGGCTTGTGGCGCGTCTCAAGAAGGGCGCCAAAGCCGACGATTTCTCGCTCTAGCTCGCGTTTTAATTTCGCTCTGCAATCTGGCGCTGCCTTGCCGCAAGGATGGTAAGGCAGCAGCCACGATCACTTTGTTATTAGTTCGACCTGAAATTTGACGCTACGCAACATTTTGAACTTTCAGCTGGGCGCCGCCGTGAGCTTCTGGAATGGCGTTTGGAACGGCCAATGAGCCCGCTGCTGTCAGCCAACTTTACGGTCTTTGGCACTCGACCCTTGACACTGCTAGCAGCCCGCCTCATATACCGGATGTGAGGGGTGAACGGCGCGGTATGCGATTTGCGTTCCTGTGCTGCTCTTCTCACATCCGGCTCCGTTTGGCCAAGACCAGCAGTCGGCAAATCTTAAAAATCAAATCTTTATCAAGAGGTTACAGCGATGAAGTTTCGTCCTCTACATGACCGCGTTGTTGTCAAGCGGATCGAGGAAGACACCAAGACCAAGGGCGGCATCATCATTCCTGATACCGCCAAGGAAAAGCCCCAGCAGGGCGAAGTCGTTGGCGTTGGTCCCGGTGCCCGTGACGAAAGCGGCAAGGTGACAGCCCTCGACGTCAAGGTCGGCGACACGGTTCTGTTCGGCAAGTGGTCGGGCACGGAAGTCAAGATCGACGGCCAGGAGCTGCTGATCATGAAGGAAAGCGACATTATGGGCGTCATTGAGGGCAAGTCCTCGGTGAAGGCTGCCGCATAAGGTCGTGAAATGGTGAAGTCGTGACCTTGTGAAGTTGTCTAACGATCTCACGTCACGATTAGCCGAACTCACGATCTCACGAATTCACATCCCCCCTATCGGAGCAGACACACATGTCAGCTAAAGACGTAAAGTTTGGTCAGGATGCGCGCGAACGCATGCTGCGCGGCGTTGATATTCTCGCCAACGCCGTCAAGGTCACGCTGGGCCCCAAAGGCCGCAACGTGGTCATCGAAAAGTCATTCGGTGCGCCCCGCATCACCAAGGACGGCGTGACAGTCGCCAAGGAAATCGAACTCGAAGACAAGTTCGAGAACATGGGCGCACAGATGCTGCGCGAAGTGGCCTCCAAGACCAACGATCTCGCCGGCGACGGCACCACGACGGCCACGGTTCTCGCCCAGGCCATCGTGAAGGAAGGTGCTAAGTCTGTTGCCGCCGGTGCAAACCCGATGGATCTGAAGCGCGGTATCGACTTGGCGGTTGCCGCTGTCGTCGCCGAACTTAAGGCGAAGTCGAAGAAGGTCACGTCGAACGAAGAAATCGCTCAGGTTGCAACCATTTCGGCCAACGGCGACGTCGAAGTCGGCAGGCTCATCGCCAAGGCGATGGACAAGGTCGGCAAGGAAGGCGTCATCACGGTTGAAGAAGCCAAGAGCTTAGAAACCGAACTCGACATCGTCGAGGGCATGCAGTTTGATCGCGGCTATCTCTCGCCGTACTTCGTGACCAACGCCGACAAGATGATTGCCGATCTCGAAAGCCCTTACATTCTCATCCACGAGAAGAAGCTTTCGGGCTTGCAGCAGATGCTGCCGGTACTCGAAGCCGTGGTACAGACCGGCAAGCCGTTGCTGATCATCGCTGAAGACATCGAAGGCGAAGCTCTCGCTACGCTCGTCGTCAACAAGCTGCGCGGTGGCCTCAAGGTTGCTGCCGTCAAGGCACCCGGCTTCGGTGACCGCCGCAAGGCGATGCTGGAAGACCTCGCTGTCCTCACCGGCGGTACGGTTATCTCGGAAGACGTTGGCATCAAGCTCGAAACGGTCACGCTGAAGATGCTTGGTCAGGCCAAGAAGGTCACGATCGACAAGGACAACACGACCATCGTTGATGGTTCGGGTAAGAAGGGCGATATCGAAGCCCGTGTTAAGCAGATCAAGGCGCAGATCGAAGAAACCACTTCGGACTATGACCGCGAAAAACTGCAAGAGCGTCTCGCTAAGCTTGCTGGCGGCGTTGCTGTGATCAAGGTTGGCGGCGCCACGGAAGTTGAAGTCAAGGAACGCAAGGATCGCGTTGACGACGCGTTGCATGCAACGCGCGCAGCGGTTGAAGAAGGCGTTGTGCCCGGCGGCGGTGTTGCACTGTTGCGCGCCATCAAGGCCCTCGACAACTTGAAGGTTGAAGATGAAGACCAAAAGGTCGGTGTCCAGATCGTCAAAAAGGCGCTGCAGTCTCCGGCTCGCCAGATCTTCAACAACGCCGGCGAAGATGGCTCGGTTGTGGTTGGCAAGATCCTCGAGAACAGCAAGTACGCCTACGGCTTTAATGCCCAGACTGGCGAGTACGGCGACCTCGTAGCTGCTGGTGTTATCGACCCTGCCAAGGTTGTACGCTGCGCTCTGCAGGACGCAGCTTCGGTCTCTGGTCTCTTGATCACCACGGAAGCCATGATTGCCGATCGTCCCAAGAAGGATGGCGGCGCCGGCGGTATGCCCGGCGGCGGCATGGGTGGTATGGGTGGAATGGGCGGCATGGACTTCTAAAGTCCGGCGCGCTCGCGCTCAACGTCTATTGGTAAAATTGGCCGTTGCGAGACTTCGCAGCGGCCTTTTCCGTTATTCACGCTCTAGCGCGCCGCATCACGGCCGATGCCCAGTAACCACGCGGGCTATGGCTGAATGTGCACCTAACATCGTGGCGATCCGCAGACGCGCGGCACGCGGCTTCCAGATGGCGCCGTGGGGTCACGTCAAAGTGCTCCAGCCATGCAACAAGTGCGCGCCGTGCAGGCGCTGGCAGACCGCCCATGGTGCCGAAGTCAACGATGTGCAGCGACCCTCCGGGTGCCAGGTGCCGCAATGCTTCGTCGAGCACGGCTTCCCACGGCGGGATCATCGACAGCGCGTAAGAGATCAAAATTCGGTCAGCACTCTTCAGCCCAAACAGTGCAGGCAACTC
>JANNXL010000300.1:0-9249 GCA_031409575.1 Hyphomicrobium sp. | reverse complement strand
CGCGCCGCGATGAGCTCCCCGAAGGCACCCGCGCCCAGGACTACGTGCGCACGAGCGCTGATCCCGTTGCCGCGCTCGAACAGCTGTTTGACTGCACCGTCGACTATGCGGTCCGATCCGGGGCCGATTGGATCATCAAATCGTCGACCGATCCGCGCCGCGAGGGACTGAAGGCTGCGTGGACATCCGGCTTCTGCAAGTCATCTGCGGGCAATGTTGTTTCACAGTGCCTTGATGCAATTCCCGGAACCAAGTCCCGCCAGTGGAAGATCGATAGCTTGGAAGCAAACTGCGCGTTCCCCCTTTCAACACCGGTGGCACCCGAGCGGCTCGCTTGGCTTACTGCGGAAGACGACACCCTTTTCGCGCCGCTGAAGCATAGTTTGGATGAGACAGCCTGATGCGCATCATTAACCGGCGTCCGAGCCGTGGGCTCTCAATCCTTTTATCTGCACTGCCGTTTGTTGCGCTGCTGGCCGTGTATCTGGTTGGCAGTCAGCTGCGATTGGCGATCAATCCAGCGGATAAAATCCTTCCGAGCCTGGCTCAGATGGGATCGACAATCTACGATTATGCCTTTGTGGCCGACAAGCGCAGCGGAGACTACCTGTTGTGGTCCGATACCGCGATCAGCATGTGGCGGCTGTGCACGGGTCTGGCGGTCTCCATCGCCATCTCACTTGTGATCGGCGTGCTGATGGGCTTCATCCCTTGGGTGCGCTCACTGCTCTCGCCTTTCGTTTCCGCCATTTCGCTCATTCCTCCCATCACTATTTTGCCGATCCTCTTTATCGTTGTTGGCCTTGAAGAACTCTCGAAGGTCTCGCTCATCGTTATTGGCACGGCGCCTGTGATGCTGCGTGCAGCTGCATTGGCGGTTGAAGAGATTCCGAACGAACTGATCATCAAAGCGCAGACGCTGGGGGCCTCCACTTGGCAGATGCTCGTGCGGATTGTGCTGCCACAAGTGCTGCCCAAGCTCATCGTCGCGACCCGCTTTGCGCTCATACCGGCGTGGATCTTCCTCATTTCAGCGGAAGCCATTGCAGCGACCAGCGGCCTTGGCTACCGGATTTTCCTCGTCCGCCGGTTTCTGTCGATGGATGTCATCTTGCCGTATGTCGCTTGGATCACGCTGATTGCCTGGCTGATGGACACTCTACTCGTCATGCTGCAGCGCCGGGCCTTCCCCTGGTTCCAGCCGGAGAAGCCCTCATGAGCGCCGTCATTTTTGACAAAGTGTGGAAGGAGTACGGCGACACGGTTGTGCTCGAGCGCATTTCATTGGAAATTGCGCCGCGGTCATTCGTGGCGCTCGTCGGGCCGTCTGGATGCGGAAAAACAACGCTGCTGCGCATGCTGCTGGGTGAAGAGCGTCCCACGCAAGGCGAAATCCTAATCAATGGCAAACCACTGAAGCCGGAGCCTGATGCAGAGCGCGGTGTCGTATTCCAGCGCTATTCTGTTTTTCCGCATCTCACTGTTTTGGGCAATGTGCTCATCGGACTTGAATTTGAGAAGTCGCCCGTGCGCGCGCGCCTCACCGGAGCCGCCCGCCGCGCGGCCATTGCGGAAGCCGAAGCGCTCTTGAATGGCGTCGGCCTTAGCGGTCACGAGACAAAGTATCCGGCAGCGCTATCAGGTGGTATGCAGCAACGGCTCGCACTCGCCCAGGCGCTGATCCGCAAACCGAAGATTTTGTTGCTCGATGAGCCGTTCGGAGCCCTCGACCCAGGCATCCGCGCCGACATTCACGCACTCATGCTTGATCTATGGAACTCCGCCGAACTCACCGTGGTGATGGTGACCCACGATCTCTCGGAAGCTTTCCGGCTCGGCTCGCGGGTGATTGCGCTTGACCGCATGCGCTCCCGGCCAGAGGAGAAAACGCGCTACGGTTCCGTGATCACGCAGGACCTTGAGGTCTGGCCCCGCAAGACGGCTGGAACTCACAATGGCAATGGGCACACAGCTCCTCCAGCCGCTGTGCCGGATATCGCCATGACCGGCGCTGAACTGTCAGCGGGCTCATCTCGAATGTGACCAGCCCCGTCGAGGCAAGCGCGCAGGTTCCAATCGTGCGTCCAGCTATCGTCCCATGCTTCAATCGCACCTGGCGGCTGGCTCCCAGCAAGGGCGGAGTCGCCAAGCGAAAAGCAAAGAGCCCTTCCCCTTCCCCTTCCCGGGGCACATCTCTTGCAAATATTGCAAATTAACCGCCGCCAAAGCCGGCCGGCTCAGTGAACGCTGGCCGGCGCCATAGGGTTGCGCCAACAGCCAAAGAGAAGTGTCCCATTATGAGCGGTACGATTTTTCTCGAGACGAGCGAAATTAATGTCAGCGAGAGAGGCGGCACAGTCACCCTCGCTATCGTACGCACGGGCGACCTTAGCCAAGCCGTTACCATCGAGTACGGAACGAACGCAGGCACAGCCAGCAGCGGTGCAGACTTCAGCGAGCGCGACGGCTCCATCAACATGGCCGCTGGCCAAGCCCGCGTCACCGTGCAGATCCCGATCATCAACGACACCGCTTCTGAGACGACCGAGACTTTGAACTTCTCGCTGGTGAATGTATCAAGCGGCACGCTGCTGTTTCCGCGCACGGCGCTGATTAACATTCTCGATGATGAAAACCCGGTTACGCCGCCACCCATTCCCGAACTCACCTCAAACTATACCGTGACGATGGATACGGTGGTGTCGGGCTTCAATCAGCCGATTGCCGTCGAGTTCTCGCCGGCCAATTCCGATATCGCCTACGTCGCCACCAAGACTGGTGTGATCTCGGCTGTCAATATTACAACGGGCCAATCACTCGGCATCGTGCTCGACATTTCGGGCCAAGTGAATGACGCCGTCGATCGCGGCTTGATGGACATCGCTCTCGATCCCAATTTTCCCTCCCGCCCATATATCTATGCGTTCTATGTGGTCGATCCCGCCGGCACATCGGCGCACACGGGAGCTGCCGGGGCTGACGGCGACGGCAACCGGTTCGCCCACGTGGTGCGCTACACGGCAGATGCTTCGCAAGGCTATTTGAAGATTGTGCCTGGCAGCGAAAAGATCCTGCTCGGCGGTGCTGGCCAAGACCTCGACGATATCAGTGGCAACGGCGCGTTAAACTTCACCAGCGAGCAATACACGAACCTGCAGGCCTCTAGCGTCGATCCGATTACAGGTGAGTACAAACAAGACTACATCAAGGTCGATAGCCTGTCGCACGCCGGCGGTTCACTTCTGTTCGGGCCTGATGGCGCACTGTACGTAACGACTGGCGACGGCGCTGCGTTCGATTTTGCCGATCCGCGCGCCGCCGACGTGCAGTCGATCGATTGTCTGAGCGGCAAAGTGCTGCGCATCGATCCTGACACAGGCAAAGGTCTTGCCGACAATCCCTTTGCGGGCGCAAGCGCTGACCTTGACGCCAACAGTTCGAAAGTGTTTCAACTCGGCCTGCGCAATCCGTTCACGGCCACGTTCGATTCCCAGGGACGTTTGTTTGTCAGCGAAACCGGCTGGTATTCTTACGAGGAGATCAACACCGGCGGCCCAGGTGCCAACTTCGGCTGGCCCTACTTCGAAGGCAGCGATCAGGGTGCCATCGCCCGCACGCCAATCTACGAAGACACAACGCCGGCGGCCGCGTTCTATGCTGCCGTGGCGCGTGGCGACATCACCATCACAGGTCCGTTCCGCGGCTTTGCGCATGGGGCCGCCGAGCCAGGCTTCCAAGTTCAGGCAATCGTCGGCCCGAACAGCATTTACACAGGCACTGTATATCCGGCTGAATTCATCAACGACTACATTTTCACGGACATCGTTCAGGGCGAGATCTATTCCGTCGATGTCAACAACCCGCTCGACGTCAAATATCTTGGAACGACGGCCAGCGGCTTCGGCCCCGCACACTTCAAGCAGGGCCCCGACGGGTATATGTATTATCTCGATCTCATCAGCGGAACGCTCGGCCGGTTGCTGATCCGGCCAGCGGAAACATTGGTGCAAGACATCGCGGGCGTGGTGCAAGTGCTTACGGGTACAACCGCAAACGACACGTTTGTGATCAATGCCAATTCCACAGATTACGACTGGGGTGCAACCAACAACGGACGCGGCGTCGTGGTTTACACAGCCACGACGTACGACATTCTCAACGGATTTGAACACATCCGTTTCAACGACGTGACGATCACCGTTGACACAATCGCGGGCGCAAAAATCATCGGCACGGGCGGCAATGACCGTGTCAGCGTGACCTCCGCTGGTCCAGGCCGCAAGTTTGCAACCGAGTTGTCAGACTACATCTCGGGCCGCAATGGCAATGACAGCCTCTCGGGCAGCGGCGGCAACGACAACATCCGCGGCGGCAACGGCAACGATGTGCTGCTTGGCGGTTCCGGGGCCGATCTTTTGCGCGGCGATGCCGGCAACGACCGCATCTTTGGCAGCAATGGCAACGACGCTCTTTATGGCGGAACGGGCAACGACACGCTGACGGCAGGCGCGGGAGACGATTCCGTGTCAGGCGGAAGCGGTGCCGACACGTTGAGTGGCGGGGCAGGTGCCGACCGCTTCGTGTTCAATTCCAAATTGGAAGCAGCCAGCGCTGACCGCATCACGGATTTTCAAACGGGCATCGATGTGATCGTGGTCGACAACGCCATCTACCGGTCTCTGGCTGGCATGGACGGCGTCCTGGATGCAGAACATTATTGGGTTGGTGCGCGCGCGGGAAATCAGACAAGCACCATCATCTACAATCCTGCCACCGGAACGCTGACCTACGATTCCAACGGCATCGGATCGGGTGGCACAACGCTGATCGCCGCGCTGGCGCGCGGCCTTGATCTCACTCACGGCGACATACTGATCGTGTAGGGCGTTCGATCCGGTCCATAACCCGCTTGACCAAACGCCGATGGCCGGATCACTAGGTTCTTTGGCGGCTCAAAGAATGCCGGTCGAGGGAACGTGAGATGTGGGTATTTGGCTACGGGTCATTGATGTGGAACCCGGCGTTCCCCTTCGTGACGCGGTCCAACGCACGCCTGAGCGGCTATCACCGTGCGCTGTGCATCCGTTCGACACACTATCGCGGCACCTTACGGCAACCGGGACTGGTGTTTGGGCTCGACCGCGGCGGCGTGTGCGATGGCGTTGCGTTCGAAGTGGCTGACGAAGACGCTGCGCGTGTGCTTGTGACGTTGCGGCGACGCGAACTTATCTATGGCGTCTATCGCGAGGTGCGCGTTCCCGTCAGTCTTGGCGGGGCTCAATCAGCTGACGAGCGCCGCACCGTCGAGGCAGTGACATACGTGGCCGAGCGCGCGCACCCAAGTTATGCCGGCAATGCCCCGGTAGCCCGCCAAGTCCAGGCTCTTCGTGGCGCCCACGGCATCGCCGGGAGCAATCTCGCTTATCTGTTCAACACGCTGGCGCATTTGCGCGAACTTGGCCTGCGCGACCGGGACATCGAACGCATGGGCGTGCGCGCCTCGGCGTTCGCACTGCCCGGCCCTATGACCCTGAAGCCCAACGCGGCGCGGGTCAAATCGCTTAGTCATGCTTGGAGATCAAAGCGCCACTCAAGGATACGCTTGGACAGAGCTGAGCAAACGCGCTTTCAGCACCGGGCGTTTCTTTGGACAGCACCGGATCCTCAGCCGGCAAAATAAAACAGGCGGAGAAAACCCCGCCTGATCAACTCGGATACACTTTGGTGAAGCCTTAGTGGCGAACGTGAGAGGCCGCCGCTTTCATCTGGCCGGAGCGCAGATCGAATTCGACGAGTTTGCTGGCTTTGGACGTTCCAGCCAACAGGTGAATGTGAACTTCGTTGGCACCCAATTCAGCGCCACGGCGGCGAATATCGGCCAGATTGAGCGAGGCCGCATCGTGCGATGCGCTACCGATTGCGAGCACCTTGCGTTCGCCCTGTTCGTTGCGGTCAACAAGAATGTAATTGCCGGACGCCAGAGCCGGGCATTCGACGAGGCTGTATACAGTGTGGACGTAACGGCGGCCCGTGGCGCCGGTCCAGAAGTGGAAACGGCTGGCAAGCTCATCAGCACCGCCAAGTTGCGGTGCTTCATGCATCGGCGGATTGCGCCGTGCTTTGGCTTCTGCAAATTGTATAACCCGGGCGCCCATCGTGTTTGTCCTGGTTCAAGCCGTCGTGAAAGCAACTCGTGTGACTGCCAACGCTTATCTGATGACGAACAATGTGCCGTGAATTTCCAGCTGAATTGTGGCTCCAGCTCAGTGATTTCAAGGCACGGTAAATGCGACCTCACGTGGTGTTCCGGAGTTACACATCACCTGTCCGGATCTTAACCTTGCACGCACACTCGTCGACAAAGCACGAACATACAGTTCCCTTTGGAACACTGGCCGGGCAGCACAACTTCCTAGCCGCAACGGGAAAATCCGCAGCTTTTGCAAGTCCAGCAACCTTCCTGCCGGGTGAAGTGAACCGAGTTGCAACGCGGGCAAAGACGGGATGGAACTGCCGCCTTAAGTAACTCCCTAGATGGCTCCCTGGACTCTAATGCCCCGGCTTTGCCATATTTGGGGGCGGCATCAGCGATGACCTCAGAGGTCACTTGGGGGCCGAGGAAGCCGGTCTTGAGCATGTGCGTTTCGATCACTTCGCCGATGGCCGCGAGCAAGCTCGGCACATAGCGCCCATCGACCCAGCGGCCGCCCTGCGGATCAAAGATCGCTTTCAATTCTTCGGCGACGAAAGAAACGTCGCCGCCCCGCCGGAATACAGCGCTGATCATGCGGGTGAGAGCCACCGTCCATGCATAGTGTTCGAGATTGCCGCTGTTGATGAAAATCTCGAACGGCCGCCGCCGCGTGACGGTGCCGCCGTTCGCGGAGGGTGACTCGGACGTTATATCGTTGAGGGTGATATAAATTGCGTGGTCGCTGTCGGACCATTTGAGTTTGTAGGTTGCGCCTTCCAGGACGCCCGCGCGCTTCAGCGGCTGGGTCATGTAAACCACGTCTGCGCTGCCAAACGCGTCCAACGCTCCTGCGGCGTTTCGAGGTGCTGAGGCGGCGTTTGCTGCTTTTGATGCTGCATGTATGAGGGCAGCCGGTTCGGAAACCTTAATGGCTGCCGCGATGCTTTCCTCGACCGGCTTGGCCTCCTTGCCCGAAGCCTCCACCGCGCTCAACACCGACCCCGTGACAGGATTTGGCCGGTACGCGGTGCAGCCCTTGAGGCCGAGGTCAAAGGCTTGGCTGTAGACATCGCGGAAGGCTTCGAAACTCAAACCTTCGGGGCAATTGATGGTCTTTGAAATCGCACTGTCGACGTGGGGCTGTAAGGCCGCCTGCATGGCCAGATGATCGGACGGCAAGAGATCGCCCATGCTGACGAACGCAGGCGGCAGCTTCGCCGTCTCACCAAACGCGCGCCGGTAGGCGGCGTGCGCGAAATCTTCCATCGTCTCGACGCGCGTCTCGCCTGAGGCCTCGCGGACCCGGCGATTGAACACAAAATCGAACACGGGTTCGACGCCGCTCGACACATTGCCAGCGAGTAGCGAAATGGTTCCTGTCGGCGCAATCGATGTGAGGCAGCCGTTGCGGATGCCGTGCTTCTCGATCAAAGCGCGAACACTCTCGTCTAGCGACTCTACGTTGGGACGCGCGAGGAATTTCTTTTTGTCGAACAGCGGGAACGCGCCCTTATCGCGCGCGATCCCGCTACTCGCCGCGTAGGCCGCATTCTGGATCGTGCGCATCAGGCCGCCTGCCACTTCACACGACGCCGCAGAACCATAGCGCTGCCCCATCATGATCAGCGCATCCGCGAGGCCCGTGACACCGAGACCAATCCGGCGCTTGGCCTTGGCTTCGCGCCGTTGGGCGTCGAGCGGATAGGCCGACACATCGATGACGTTATCGAGCAGCCGGATCGCGGCCGCAACGCGGCTCTCAAGCGCTGCCGTATCGATGCTGGCGGCCGCCGTAAACGGCTGGCGCACAAGGGCTGCCAGATTGATCGACCCCAAGAGACACGCGCCATACTCCGGCAAGGGCTGTTCGCCACACGGATTGGTGGTGTGAATGTCCTCGCAGTAGGCGAGATTGTTGCGATTGTTGATGCGATCGATGAAAATCACGCCCGGCTCAGCGGTGTCGTAGGCGGCGCGCATCAGCCGGTCCCACAGATCACGCGCGCTCACCGTGCGATAGACCCGGCCTTCAAATTGTAGATCCCACGCCTCGCCTGCCCGCACCGCGGCCATGAAGCGGTCTGTGACCAGCACCGACAAATTGAAATTGCGCAGGCGGGCGGCGTCGGCCTTGACGGCGATGAACTCTTCGATGTCGGGATGATCGCAGCGCAGGGTCGCCATCATGGCCCCGCGGCGCGCGCCAGCCGACATGATGGTGCGGCACATGGCGTCCCACACGTCCATGAAACTCACGGGGCCCGACGCGTCCGCGCCGATACTGTGAACAAGAGCGCCGCGCGGGCGCAAGGTCGAGAAGTCATGGCCGATACCGCCGCCGGCCTGCATGGTGAGGGCGGCTTCGCGCACCTGATTGAAGATGGCCGACAGATCATCGTCGATGCGGCCCATGACAAAGCAATTGAACAGCGTGACTGCGCGGCCCGTGCCGGCGCCTGCGAGGATGCGGCCGCCCGGAAGAAAGCCGAGATCGGTCATGGCACCGGCGAATGTCTCGGCCCAGCGCTCGCGCTTCTTCTTGCCGCCAGTCTCGACGGCGGCCGCCGCCCGCGCCACGCGCCAGAACGTGTCGTCCAACGTCACATCAGAAGCGGCCAGCGCATCCGCACTCTTGAAACGATACTTCGCGTCCCAAATCTCACGCGCGATGGCGGGCAGATACGGTTCAGACATGGGGTTGGCGGACGTCATGTGAAATCCCGGTGGCGTTCTCTGCGGCGATCTTGGAATTGAACTCAATTCCAACAGGCTCAAATCTTAGAGCCGACGCGCCGATCCTACCGTGCGGAACGCAAAAGTCAACAAATGTTCTTTCTATGTTCTATTTTTGTTCAAAGTTGCCAATCGTGCCCGCACCTCCTCGCCCATCGGCGGCGGTGAGACTTGCGAGGCGGCCTCCGCTAACAGCCGGTCGCACGCGGCCTCCAAGCGCTCTTCGAACTGGCGGCGGAACTCTTTGCGCGGCAGCCCAGGCGCGAACGGCGGCAGGAACTCGATCACGATCGTGCCCGGGTATCGCATCACGCTGCGCCGCG
>JANNXL010000299.1:0-2317 GCA_031409575.1 Hyphomicrobium sp. | reverse complement strand
CGATCAGCCGCTGCCGTTTCCCATGGCAGCACTGGCATGTGCTCCAGAAAACTCATCACCAACCGCGTCAATGACTTGGGTTTGCCGCGCGTCTCCAGACCAAACATGAGTTCTGCCCGCGTGACTGCAGAGATCGCCAATGCCCCTGGTTTGGCCTTGGCGAGCTTCATGTCCAGCGCCAGGGATTCGCCGCGAATGGCGTCGCTGCACGTATCGGTATCCAGCAAATAGAGCATGGTGCTCTACTTTCTGATCGCACGTGGGGCGCTCGCCGTTGCAGCGAAAGGATCGCGCGCCGACTCAACCCGATTCAACGGACGCTCGATCAGAAAGTCGGCAGGCAAGCGCGTTTTGGCGCGTAACGCAAAGAAGTCCGCCCAACTGCCCTGGCTTGGCCGCGCCGAAAGCACGATATCGCCGGTCGCAGCATCTTTGCGGATGAATACTTCTTTAGTGCTGAGGCGAAACTGCTTGGGCAGACGTACCGCCTGACTGTTGCCGTTGTTGAATACCCTGGCCGTACGCATGGGATGCCTCTTTAGGTGTACATTTTTATTATTGTACACTTCCTCAACCATGCGCCCCAAATCGCTTGACGAGTATCGGCTAGATTGCGGGCTCGCCGATAGTCCGCAAGCCGGCGCATTGCGATAGTGCGCATCACACGCGATTGCGGTCGCGTTTGTCTAGCTCACGCGCGCTGATACGAATACCTTCAGCAGACGCTCGGCCATCATCAGGGGAGCTCCAACAGCTCAGTCAAGGCTGGCGGTGTTCTTCTCTTTGGGTTTGAGTTCCCACAGCACGTTCACGATGCGCCACGCTCCCTTTTCGGTTCGAAGCACATGCATGTAATCGACCCAATCGTCCATGTCCAGCCGCACCGAGGCGGCGTTACCGAAGCCACTGAGAATCAACACTTCGGCGCGCTTGGGGGCCTTGGCGTAGCGCGCCGCGTTCTCCGGTTTATTGGCACTCAGCAGGGTTGCTTTGTCCATCTGGCTCAATTGGCGCTGACCGGCCGCGTCGGGCAAGTAGGCGCGCTTGGCCAGCGCATCGTGCAGCGAGCGTTCCATCCGTGCGCGGTCGCCGTTGTACCAGCCTTCGGCGTAGTCGAGGGCAGCAGCGCGTATGGCACGCTGGTCGCCTTCGCTCAGACGGGTGCCCGCGTTGGCGATCATTGGCGTCAAAGCGAAACAAAGCACGGTGGTAAGAATCAGCAGGGTCTTTGACATGGGAGTAGTGGTGCTCATCGTTTGGGGAGGGAAGCGGTCGGGTCACAGCAGGCGGGTGCATCTTCGCGCGCCCAGGAGCGCGCCTGGCCGCGATGAAGGCGCAGTCGGTAGTCCGGATCGATACGGTCAGTGATGATCTCGCCTGAGTTTTTGTCGAATGAAAAATGTGCCAATACAGCATCTGTCGCCAATGGCTCGCCACGCGCGGCCGCAGCGATTTGTGCGCCATCAAGCGCACGAGACCACAGGCGAAGTTCGTCAACCAGTCCCTTGTAATCCTCATACTGATTGAACACCTGATCCCACGCGGTCATCACTTCGGCGCCCAACGCCCAACCACCCAACTCCAATGGGTCGTCCGGGTGAGCGAGTGCGTCCCACCATCGACGCATGTCCACGCGCTGCGGAATCTCACGCCGGGCTTGCAGTTGACCGTCGATCCAAAGCTCGAGCACGGCACCTTCCGGAGTGCGCCAGCGACGTTGCGCAACAATGTGGTGCCAGCGGTCATCAAGCAGGCTCGGCACGGTGGATGCTGGCCAAGCCTGGACACTCCACACTTTCCCCGGCACATCGAGATCACCATCGGCAAACATCCAGCGCAGTCGTCCACCACCGTAAAACTGCAGACTGAATGTGCCTTCTCGGGTGGCGTCGGGGTCGAACCCACGAGGGCGGGTATGCCCGTCGAGTAGAAAATTACCGGCAAGCCACCAGCCAGGTGCTGACATAGGCTCGGGATCGGCGTCCGACCAGTTTCGCAGTTGATTCTTGGAAGCGCGCCATGTTGGCCCCACCGGAAAAGAGGCGTCCGGTTTTATCCACAGTTCGAACGCAAATTCAGCTCGACCAAAATCGGACGGAAGACTGGGAATGTCGACGAAATCGAAACGCTGAGGAGCGCTCTCCAGCAGCCGCAAAGATGCCGACCGGGCGCAATCGGAAATCGCTAACGCGGTCAGCATCAGCAGCAGGCTGATGTTTGCAACACGCAGGGTCATGGGGCTACTCGCAAGTCTGTGTTGTTCTCCGACTCAAGCAGCAGGTACAAGTTCGCTCGGCTGAGCTGAAGCGAGCGCGCC
>JANNXL010000298.1:0-12397 GCA_031409575.1 Hyphomicrobium sp. | reverse complement strand
GCAGCGCGTTGCCATTGCCCGCGCACTCGCCATGTCTCCCAAGCTGATGCTGTTTGACGAGCCAACGAGCGCGCTCGATCCGGAAATGGTAAAAGAAGTTCTCGACGTGATGATCGAGCTTGCCGAAGGCGGCATGACCATGCTGGTCGTCACCCACGAAATGGCGTTTGCACGCGCCGTCGCCGACCGGGTGATCTTCATGGACGCCGGCGAAATCGTCGAGCAGGGTCCGCCATCGGAGTTTTTCACCGCGCCGAAGCACGAGCGAACGCGTAGTTTTCTAAAACAGATCTTGAACCATTGAGGACGAAAGCCATGGGCGCGCGCCACTCACTGGCCGTACAGATTGCTGCGCTTTGGATGGCGCTTTTCGCGGGCGCGCATCCGGCCATGGCTCAGCAAAAGACGCTCGATCTTGTGAAGGCGCGCGGGCAGCTGAACTGCGGCGTCAATACGGGGCTCGCGGGCTTTTCACAGCCCGACGACAAGGGCGACTGGAAGGGGCTTGACGTTGACGTGTGCCGCGCCATCGCAGCCGCCATTTTCAAGGATGCCACCAAAGTCAAATTCGTGCCGCTGACCGCGAAGGAGCGCTTCACCGCGCTGCAATCGGGTGAGGTTGATCTGCTGTCGCGCAATACGACGTGGACGATGAGCCGGGATACCACGCTGGGACTCAGCTTTGCAGGCGTCACCTACTACGACGGTCAAAGTTTTCTCGCCAAGGCATCGCTGGGGGTGAAGGAAGTCAAAGACCTCGCAGGCGCCAGCATCTGCGTGCAGACCGGGACCACAAATGAGTTGAACCTAGCCGACTTCTTTCGTTCCAATGGACTTACCTATTATCCGGTTGTGTTTGAAAAAAACGATGAGGCCGTTGCCGCCTACAACACGGGGCGCTGCGATGCTTACACCACGGACAAAGCCGGACTTTATGCCGAGCGTTTGAAACTGGGACGCGAGAAAGATCATGTAATTTTCTCTGACGTCATTTCAAAAGAGCCGCTTGGGCCCGCAGTGCGTCAGGGCGATGCGCAGTGGCTGAACGTGGTGCGTTGGACGCTGAATGCCATGCTCAATGCCGAGGAAATGGGTGTGACGCAAGCCAACGCGACAGAGATGCTTTCGTCGCCGCGCCCCGACATCAAACGTATGCTGGGAAAAGAGGGTTCGTTCGGCAAAGGGCTGGGCGTTGACGACGACTGGGCATTTCAGATCGTTTCTCAAGTCGGCAACTACGGCGAGAGTTTTGAGCGCAACCTAGGTAAGGGCTCGCGACTCGGCATTGAGCGCGGTCTGAACGCGCTTTGGAAGAACGGCGGACTTCACTACGCCGCGCCAATCCGATGAAAGGCGCGCGCACCGATGTTTGACCGGCTCTATGACGCAAAATTCCGTGGCATCGTGCTGCAAGTTCTGCTCATGCTCGGACTTGCGGTTTTTTTCTATGTCATCGCCTCGAACACGGCGGCAAACCTTGCGCGACAGAACGTGACGTCGGGCTTTGGCTTCCTCGGGCGCACGTCGGGGTTTGATATTTCGCAGAAGCTGATCGCCTACGAGAACACATCGACGTTCGGCCGCGCGTTTTGGGTCGGGTTCTCCAACACGCTACTGGTCGCAATCATCGGCATTGTGCTGGCTACCCTGCTGGGCTTCGTCATGGGCCTGGCGCGGCTGTCCTCGAACTGGCTCGTCGCAAGGCTTGCGACAGTTTATGTCGAAATCATCCGCAATGTGCCGCTGCTGCTGCAGCTTTTGTTTTGGTACTTCGCCGTGCTGCGCTCATTGCCCATGCCGCTCGAAAGCATTGAGCTTTGGGGAGACGTGTTTCTCAACCGCCGCGGATTTTACTTTCCCTCGCCATTCGATGGCAGCATCCCCCATCTTGGCCGCTTCAATGTGGAAGGCGGCACGGTCATCTTACCGGAGTTTGCAGCGCTCCTCGTGGGATTGGTAGTCTATACGGCCGCATTCATCGCTGAAATCGTGCGGTCTGGTATACTTGGCGTGCCCAAGGGGCAGCGCGAAGCGGCCGCCGCGTTAGGGCTGACACCTGGACAAACTCTGAGGCTTGTCGTCCTCCCGCAGGCACTGCGGATCATCATCCCGCCACTGACAAACCAGTATCTCAACCTCACGAAAAACTCATCGCTCGCAGTGGCGATCGGCTATCCAGATCTTGTTTCCGTGTTCTCCGGCACTGTCCTCAATCTTTCCAACCAGGCCGTCGAAGTGATCCTGATCACAATGGCGGTCTATCTGTCCTTGAGCCTCCTCACGTCGCTTGCCATGAATACGCTCAACGCCCGCATGGCTTTGGTGGAGCGCTGACATGCAACTTTCCGCTCCAGCACCAACTCAACGTGTGATCGATTGGATGCGCACCAATTTGTTTTCGACGTGGGGCAATATGCTGCTGACGCTCTTGGGAGCGTGGTTTGCGGCCAAATTGATTTACGCAGCCATTGACTGGGCGATAGTGCGCGCGGTGTTTCAAGGCAGCGATGGCACGGCGTGCGAAGTGGCCGGCGCCGGTGCTTGCTGGCCGTTCATCAAAGCCAAGTTCGGACTGTTCATGTTCGGGCGCTATCCCGATGCCGAGCGCTGGCGCGTGCTGCTTACTTATGCGCTGGCGATCGCTGGCCTCGTGCCATTGATGAGCCCACGCTCGAACGGCAAGCTGCGCGCAAGCCTTTACCTGTTGGCTGTGTTTCCGGTGATCGCTTTTGTGCTTTTGAGCGGCGGCTTCTTCGGGTTGCCAGTGGTTAAAACACAATTGTGGGGCGGGCTGCTTGTCACGCTGGTGGTCGCGAGTGCGGGCATCGCGGCATCCTTCCCGCTCGGCATTTTGCTGGCGCTGGGCCGCCGCTCCGAACTGCCCATCGTGCGCTGGCTGTCGACCGGCTATATCGAGATCGTGCGCGGCGTGCCGCTGATTACCATCTTGTTTATGGCGTCAGTTATGCTGCCGCTGTTTCTTCCGCCTGATGCCACAATCGATAAACTGCTAAGGGCGTTGATCGGCGTTGCGTTGTTTTCCGCTGCGTATCTGGCTGAAGTAATCCGCGGCGGCTTGCAGGCAATCCCGCGCGGTCAGTATGAAGCAGCCGACGCGCTGGGTTTGAGCTATCCCCGTAAGATGGGGCTCATTGTTCTACCGCAGGCGTTGAAGCTGGTGATCCCCGGTCTCGTCAATTCGTTTATCTCGCTGTTTAAGGATACGAGCCTGGTCATGATCATCGGCATGTTCGATCTGTTGGGTATCGTGCAGCAATCGGTGCAGGCAGACACCAAGTGGTTCTCGCCGCAAACCGCCATGACCGGTTACGTGTTTGCCGGATTTATCTTCTGGGCGTTCTCATTCGCCATGAGCAGATATTCGGCCCACTTGGAGCGGAGGCTCAATGCCGGTTCCAGGTGACAGAGTAGGCCCGCACTTTATGCACCACCCGGACCTTGTGGTGCCCGCCCCTGCGCCTCCAGCATTGACAGACCGGGAGCGGCAGTGGAGCCTGATTGCGATTATCGCTTCGGCGTTCGGGGTTGGCTGGCTGTTCAGCATTGGCGCACCTCTCAAGGCCTTGAATCTGGAAGCCTGGCAGCAGCCCACGTGGCTCATTGGCCTTGCCGGAGCTTCGCCATCACTGGCTGTTCTGCTGGTTCTGCCGTTCGCGCCGGCTTGGGCCGCGCGCTTGGGAGCTGTGCGGGCCAATGTTATCGCGTGCGCGATCACCATCATCGGCTTTGGTGCGATGTATTTGTTTCAATCGCCGTGGGCTTGGATTGGCATTCACTTTGTCATGTGCGCCAGCCTCGCAGTGCCGTGGCTGATTGGCGAGACATGGGTTAACGCGGTCGCGCAAAACGAAACGCGCGGCCGGGTGATCGCGATTTTTTCGATCTCGTTTTTTTTGGGATTCGCCGCTGGGCCTTACTGCCTGTCGTACACCGGCATTTCTGGGCCCTGGCCTTTTATGGCTGGTGTCATGGGGGCGGTACTGGCGGTGCTGCCTATTCTGGCCGCAGCCCGCTATGCGCCGGATCTGACGCATGACGAGCGAACGATGAAAATCTGGCCTGCGATGCTGCTCGCGCCGCTTGGCGTCATTGGCGGGTTCTTAAGCGGCGTCGTGGAAATGAGCAACTTCGCGCTACTGGCCAACGTGGGGCTCGCCGCAGGGCTTGAAAGTGATTTTGCATTGCAGCTCTTGGCGGTGCTCTCGCTTGGCGGTTGCTTCCTGCAATTCGGCATCGGATGGCTTGCCGACAAGGTTGCGCGGGTAAAAGTTCTGCTGGGGATGTGTGTCAGCTTTGTTGGGATCATGGTGCTGCTGCCGTGGGCATTGACTCATCACATGGCGGCAATCGCAACAGCTTTTGCATTGGGTGGCATTGTTCTTGGGTTCTACACTGTGGGGCTCGCCATCATTGGCGACGATGTGCAGCCGAAGGACCTTGCGAGCGCCAATGCGGCATTCCTCGTCATGTATCAGATTGGCGGCATGCTCGGTCCGGCGGTGTCTGGCGCGGCTATGAGCGTGGCGCCCGTGAGCGGGTTCGTCGTGGCACTGTGTTCCATAGTGCTGGCGGGTGCCTTGTTAGTGGTGATGATGGAGCGGTCGCGCAAGGCAGAGCCGGCGCCTGTTCAGCCGTTTTACTAAGCAGACCTACGGCAAGTGTTTCGCAACCAAGTCTCCGATTGCGAGGCTCGCGGTCAGGCCGGGACTTTCGATCCCGTAAAGTGCGATCATGCCTTCGATGCCGTGTTCGTTGGGGCCATGAATAGCAAAGTCACTCGCGGGTTCATTGGGTCCCGACAGTTTGGGTCTGATGCCCGTGTAAGATGGTCTAAGTGAATTGACTTTGAGTGCGGGCCAATAGCTTTTGATGGATTTCTCAAATGCTGCGCGGCGCGCGCCGCTCGCGTCATCAAACTCGTAGGACAAGGTGTTGACCCACTCGACGTCAGGTCCGAACTGCACCTGCCCAGAGATGTGCGTTGCGTGAATGCCGAGGCCATGCGCTGACGGCAACGGGTAGATAAGATGCCGGAAGGGTGGCGGGCCTGAGACCGTAAAGTAGTGGCCTTTGGCGAAGGCAGTCTGCGGCACGAGATATCCCGCCTTGGCTGGAATAATGTTGCCGGTCTGTGTCGCTGAAAGCCCGGCGGCAACGACAATATTGCGCGCAGTGATCTCTGTTGTGATGTCGTCTTCGCTCACCATCTCGATGCTAAAGTCACGTGCTGCGTTCTGAGAGATGCCGTACACATAATTGTTGAAGAGAACGGTGCCTCCTGCGTCGCTAATCTCAGATTCCAGCGCCTGAACATACGCGGCGGCATCAATCACCCCGGTTGATGGAGAGAGCACCGCAGCGACGCAGGACAGTTCGGGTTCCAGCGCGCAAGCATCTTGTGCTGTCAGGAGTCGCAAGTTACCAACCCCGCAGGTCTCCGCATTTTGTTTAAGGCGCATCAGCTCTAAAATTTCATCGGCGGTTGCCGCAACAATCAACTTTCCGCAACGATCGAATTGGATGCCGTGATCGATGGTGTAGGCTGACAGCAACGCATTGCCTTCAAGGCATAGATGCGCTTTCAAACTGCCCGGCGGATAATAGAGTCCGGCGTGAACGACCTGACTGTTGCGCGCTGTTGTTTCGGTTCCAGCCGACGCGTGCTGCTCAATCACAAGCACCTGATGGCCAGCGAGACACAATGCCCGCGCAATCGCGAGGCCCACCGCGCCCGCGCCGATGACAACGGTTTCAACGTCTGGGGTCACGGCGGCTTGGTCCCTGCCTTCAATTAGCGGTTCAGTGTCCGGTGTAAGCGACGGGCGCGCGACGCGGACCGGTTATCCACAAAGCGTGCTTTGCTCTCGGTTGCCAATCGAACAAAAAGAGAACATAATTCAGGGAATCGTAGTACATTACGCGCCACCGTTCATTGGTGGTTGAAGCAAGTAGGGCATTGGAAGGACTGTGAATGGCAGGGTTTAGGTCGTCCGCCGCAGAGAGCATATCAAGTGAAATGCCGGCACCGTCTGGACACTGTCCGCTGTGTGAGCAGCCAATTCCCCGTGAGCAATCCGAAGCCGTTCGCCAGCGTATCGAAGCGGGTGAGCGTGAGCAGGCAGCCAGAAATGAGCAGCGGCTGGCAGCGGCCATAGCAGCCGCTGAAATGAAATCGAGAACTGCCATCGAAACCGCACAGAAAAGCGCGGAGGCAGCTGTCGCTGCAGCACGTGACGAAGCCACCCGCAGCGCTGAGACCAAGATGGCGTCGCGCCTTGCTGAACTTGAAGAGGCACGCCTGGCGTCTGATCAAAAAGTGGAGGCGCTCCGGGCCGAGCAGCAGGCGCGAGAAGAGGAGCGCTTGACGGCCCTTCGCGAGCAGCTCGAGCGCGACAAGACTGCCGCTGTTCAAGCAGCGGAAACCAAAGCCTTCGAAGAAAAGCAAAAGCTGCACGGAAAAATGGCCGATCTGCAGCGTCAGCTCGAAAACAAAACCGCGCAAGATTTGGGCTACGGTCCGGAGGTCGATCTGTTCGAACTCCTCAAGGCAGAGTTTCCCGAAGACCGGCTAGTGCGCGTTGAAAAGGGTGCCGCTGGTGCCGACGTTGTGCACGACGTTTATCAAAACGGCCGGCTATGCGGACGCATCGTCTACGACAGCAAGAATTCAAGCGCTTGGCGCAATGACTATGTTTCGAAGTTGCGGGCCGATCTGGCCGATGCCAAAGCCGATCACGCGGTGCTCTGCACCAAATCATTTCCTGCCGGCGTTAAAGAACTGCACACGTTGGACGGTGTGCTGATCGTCTCACCGCAACGCGTTGGTGTTATCGCGGGCGTACTGCGCCGTCACGTCGTGCAAACGGCCACGCTGCGGCTCAGCAACGAAGCCCGCTCGCAAAAGACGGCTGCACTTTACGCATTCATCATGTCGGAGCAGTGCGTGCAGCTTTTAAGTTCGATTGCGGTCAATACGGAAGACATGACCGATCTCGACAAAAAAGAAGAACGCGCGCATGCGGCGGTTTGGAAAAAGAGGTCGGATCTCATCCGCTCCGTGCAGCGGGCGCACGGCGATTTGTCGTTCGAGATCGAGCGGATCATCGGGGTTTCCAGCAACCGGCCCGAGACGGACGCGCAGGAGGACAATGAAGCCTAAGACGTGCTGCGAAAGGTCATCTCGATCGGGCCGCAAGCTTACGCAAGCTGATCGGGCGGAGTGCCGGCTGGTGTTTCGGCGGTTGGCGCTGACGGCGCAGCAGAGGGCTCTGCTGTGTGTCCGCCAACCGAATCTGGCCGCATGATGCCGGCCGTCGGATCGCTGGTGCGGCGCGACTTGCCCTCGAAGAAGGCGCCTTGCTCAATTGCCAGGGTGTTGTGGTACACGTCACCTTCGACATGGCTGGATGTCTGGAGCAACACACGCTTGCCGCGCACGGATCCCATCACATGGCCGCGTATGACGATTTCGTCGGCAACAATTCCGCCTGTAATCCGTGCGGTCTCGCCAACCACCACATGCGTCGAATGAATGTCGCCTTGCACTTCGCCGTCAACCTGCACTTGGCCTTTAGAAATCAAGTTGCCCGTAATCAGCAGATCGGGCCCGATGATTGACGGCGCCGACTGAACAGTGGCGCGCAGGGACGCATTCGATGGCCGGGCTCCGAGGGCGGGTGTGATGGGCGCGCCCGCGGGTGAAAACGCTGGACGTTGGGGTTCAGGTTCCGTCTTCTTGAAATTCGGCAACATAACTGAATCTCCGCATAACAAAGAACTGAAAGGCAAGCCACTGAGCGCAGCACCCGGCTGGTTGAGCCGGAAAAGTCCGTGCAAGGCCGGTTCCGTTACAGACGGCGGGGTACCGCAGACCATGAACCATCGTTCAAGAAAACAGGAGCCAACAGCTACCATGGTTTCAGGGACCGGTCACCATCGGCACGTGTCCCAAACGCCACAAAATGATGCAACAAGGCGCGCGAGAAAGACACATTAAGCCATTTTTTGGTGCGGCATCAGCCCTTCAGCGCTTTCACAGCGGCCAGCACCTCGTCGGCATGGCCTGGTACTTTCACCTTGCGCCAGCTCTTGGCGATCTTGCCGGACTTGTCGATAAGGAACGTCGAGCGTTCCACGCCCATGTACTTCTTGCCATACATGGATTTTTCGACCCACACGCCGTAGGCCGTAGCGGCAGCCCGCTCCTCGTCTGAAGCCAGTTTGACCCCGAGGTCATATTTTTTGATGAATTTCTTGTGGCTTTCAACGCCATCGGGAGAGACGCCGATCACTTCTGCTCCGGCAGCTTTGAAATCACCGGCAATGCAGGAGAAATCCTTGGCTTCGGCGGTGCAGCCCGAGGTGTCATCTTTCGGATAGAAATACAGCACCGTCACGCGACCCTTCAAGTCCGACAGCCGGATGGTCGATCCATCGGCTGCTGGCATCTCGAAATTGGGAGCTTTGTTTCCGTCCTCAAGCATAGTTCGCGCCTTTCTTTTGTCGCTTTTCAGAACGCTTCTCGGTACTTAGTGCGAATATGCATTCGCACAACCAAGGCGCGACGGGGGTGGCGCCAGAGTTGCGTGCCAGCGAGAAGAATCGCTGCGAAAGGCGTACTAACATCGAAACGCCAGAGAGTGTCCTGCGGATCTGGCGCCGTAGCCACTCCGTGGGCGCTTTTGGAGTGCATGACTAGGTGCCAGAGGATCTGCCGCATCCGGCGGCTGGCAAGGGATGGGATTTGAGAAACGCACGTGGTTGAAAAGCCAACAGGACCGCCGGTCTCAAGCGGCCGTGCGGGCTGGCTATCGGGCAGCGCTTGGCGCAGGCTGATCGGGAACGTGCGCGTCCCAGCCGCCGCCTCGGCCGTTGCTCAATCAGTGTCCGCGAAGGCCGCAAAACTTCCGTTCGGCCGTGCGCTTATTCCGTGCCTCTATGTGCTCGTTCCTGTGGCGCTGTTGTCAGCGTTTGCTGTCGGTATCGTGTACGTGAGGCTGCTGCAGGGTCCCATGTCGCTCTCGGTGTTCAAGGGCATGGTGGAGCGCGGGCTCAGTTCGGAAGCGGGCGACCTGACAGCCAGTATGGACGATCTCCAGTTGACCTTTTCCAAGCAGGGCGGGTTTGAGTTTCGCATCATCAACATCCGGCTAGTGGGGACCGATGGAGAAACGGTCGCGTCGTCTCCGCTTGCAGCCATCGAGCTGAGCGCGGACGCCCTGCGATCATTTCGTGTGATGCCAGAACGGATCGACCTTATCGAACCGCATTTGGCATTGTTCTATTCACGCGAGACCGGTGTCTCGCTCAGTCTTGCAAGTGACAAAACACCTGCCGTTACCCCTGCCGTAACCCTTGATGTTGGCGGGTTCGGCGGGCTCTTGCAGGCTCCGCTGCCACTTGATGCGGTTGTGCCACCCACGACAAGCGCAGAGCCGTCGAAAGCCGCTGCGCCAAGTGAGCCCAATCCAGGGGCTGTGCCCGCACCCATTCCAGCCGCACGCCCGTTGCTGCCTGCCAGCCTGCGCCGCATTGATCTCGCGCGCATTCTGGCCAACCGCTCGGCCAGCGCACGCCAAGGCAAGGACGCCTCGTCGTACCTGCGCCAGGTCGGGCTGCGCAACGCCACATTGAGCGTCGACTATGCCGGCAAACTGACCCAATGGCGCGTGGACGAACTCGATCTCGATCTCGAACACCTCAACCGGCGCAGCGTCATTTCCGGGATGGCGCGCGTGGATAGCGCGCGCGGGCCTTGGGTGATGACGTTTGTGACCGAGGACTCCGATAAAACAAAGGACGTCAAGGTCAAAGCGTCCATCCGCGATTTGGTGCCCAGTGCGCTGGGGCAAGCGCTGCCAGAATTTGGCTGGCTGCAAACGCTGAACTTGCCAGTGGCCGGTGATGCCTCTGTTGAACTCTCGACCACGGGCATATTGAAATCGGCGACGCTGGCGCTGGAATTGGGCCGCGGCGAAATCATTCTGCCCGCCTCGTCAACGCCGCTCGCGCTCGAAGCTGGGCTGATGCAGATCGACTACGATGCAGTCCGCCGCATCTTCACGATGTCGCCCTCCACGTTGAAGTGGAGCGGCAGCCACATGACGATGGCTGGCGACATGACAGGCACCACGGGAACAGACGGTCAGCCCGAGTGGCAATTTGCATTGAAATCGACGGCCGGCGCGCTGATTGCCGATGACCCCGGCGCAGGCCTGATTCCAATCGACAGGTGGGTTGCATCAGGCCGGCTCGCACCCCATCACGGACTTCTGGAATTGACGGCACTTGAATTGGATGCCGGGGGCGCACACGTGGCGCTGCAAGGTGAGATGACCGCCAGCCGCGGCCCCTCAGGTGCGAAGCTCACAGGTCAGATAAGCGCGATGCCACTGCCGGTTTTCAAAGCTCTGTGGCCGCGTGGCGTTGCGCCAGCCGCGCGCCAGTGGGTTTCAGAAAATGTCACCGCAGGAAATCCGGGTGCCGGTACGCTGTCAGTGTCGAGTGGACGGTATCTGGAGGGGGCAGACGCGGGCACAAACCGGACGCGGTTGAGTTTCGCGATAGAAGCCACCGATTTACGGATCAAAGCGGCGCCAGGTCTGGCCCCCGTCGAGGTGCCCAGAACACTCGTGCGGCTTGAGAATGATGCGTTGGAAGTTGCCATGCCGGAGGCGTCACTCAACTCACCGTCCGGCAAAAAGATAGCGCTCAAGGGCGGCCGGTTCACAATTGATGGCTTGTCGGGCGCGCTTCCCCAGGTTGGGCTTCAGGCAAAAACGCAGACTGCGCTGGGCCCTGTTATCGAAGTGCTCGTCAAAGCGGGCGTGATCCCGAAGATTGCAGGCGATGTGCCGGTTGAAGCCCTCGATGGAAAGGCCGACGCTCAGATTGATGTTAAGTTTCCGCTCATGGCAAACGTGCGCGCCGAGAACGTCATGCTGGGCGGCAAGGTGCAGTTCAGCGATCTGCGCCTTCGGCAAAAGGTCAAAGGATTTGATCTGACGGGCGGCAGCATTGGCATTGACGCAACGGATACCGGCTTGCTGCTCAAGGGAGACGTGCTCGTCAACGGCGTGCAGATAAAAGTGGACGGTCAGCGCCTAACGGCTGCCGAGCCCGACAAGCAGCCGCCTTTGCGCCTGACGGCCACGCTCGACAATTCCGACCGTACGCAATTAGGCCTCGACATCAATCATATCGTTCAAGGCGAAATGCCGGTTGAAATCGCTATAAGCCAACTGATCGATGGCACGTCCAAAGTTCAAGTCCACGCGGACCTGACAAAGGCCGAAATTGGATTGCCCGAAATTGCCTGGAAGAAGCCGGCTGGCCGAATAGCTTTCGCGCAGTTCGATGTCGGCAAGGGCAAGACGAATGCCGTTGAACTGCAGAATTTCAAAGTGTCTGGAGACAATGTCGCCATCGAAGGCTGGCTTTCTATTGATGACACCAATGAAGTACGCGAATTCTATTTCCCCGACTTCTCACTGAATGTTGTCTCGCGCGTCGAAGTACGCGGCAAACTTTCACCTGAAAAAATCTGGAAAATCACCGCCAAGGGTGCGACGTTTGATGGCCGCGATCTGTTCCGCGCCTTGGTGTCTATAAATGCCTCAGAGGTAGATCGCGTGCGGCCGCTGCGCCCGTGTGCGGGCCTGGATCTCGAAGCTGAAATCGGAACGGTTCTTGGACATTCGGATATTGCTTTGCGCAAAGTGTCGATCCGTATGTCCGAGCGAAACGACAAGCTGACAGCGCTGAAGGCGGACGGCACACTTGATGGCGGCAAGCCCCTCAAGGTTCTGCTGCGTCAAGCGCCGGGCCAGACACGCGTCGTCTACGCGGATTCAACCGATGCGGGTCAGGCTTTCCGTCTGGTAGGTTTCTATCCCAACCTGCAGGGTGGGCGCATCCGGTTTGAGGTGGACCTTGACGGCCGGGGAGCGGCGTCCAAAACGGGTGTCTTGTATGTCGATAGCTTCAAGATTCTCGGCGACCCCGTGGTGGCGGAAGTGTTTTCCAGCGCCCCCGATTCAACTGACAGTGGCGGCAAAGCCAGCAAACGGGTGACGCGCGAGGAGTTCAGCTTTGATCATCTGCGCATTCCATTCTCCGCCGGGCATGGCCAGTTCGTACTTGAGGAAAGCTATTTGCGCGGGCCGGTTCTGGGCGCAACGGTCCGCGGAAAAATTGATCACACCACGCAGCGCATCAGCCTCGGCGGCACGTACGTGCCTTTGCAGGGCATCAACAGCGCCCTGTGCGGCATTCCGATCGTCGGCCAGATTATTACGGGCATTAAGTGCGAAGGCCTGCTTGGCATAACGTATGCGATCCAAGGTACAATTTCGAAGCCGCAGGTGATCGTGAACCC
>JANNXL010000297.1:0-11894 GCA_031409575.1 Hyphomicrobium sp. | reverse complement strand
CCGATTCCAGAAACAGCAGCTGCATGCAGATCGACGCCGCCATTTGATCTTCAACGGCACCTGTGACGAAGATGATGCGCTCTTTCAGCAGACGCGACGGCAGGTCGTAGCCGCGCTCGCCGCGCGCGGTCTGCTCCACAACCATCGGCCAGAACGTGTTCGTCACAGTGGCCACGGGATCACGCATAGGGTTCGGTCTCCAATTGAATGTCAGGCGTCGCACTTAGAGTTGCGCAAGGCCAACGGCGTCGTTTTTTCAGTCTGCGAATCGCACACGTCATACCGCAACTGTTGACCGCCAAGCTGGCGTTCGGCAAGCGCGGCTAAAGGCGCACGCAGATCAAGATTGAGTGACGTCTTCCACCTGCTTCAGCAGCTCTTCGCGCGACACTTTTTTCTCGGCAGGCTTCGCCGCATTGATGATGAAGTCGACGACCTTGTCTTCGAAGATCGGCGCACGCAATTCCTGCAGTGCGCCCGGCGTCTTTTCGAAATACTGGTAGACGAACTTTTCCTGGCCCGGATAACGGCGGGCGTGCTCCATCAAGGCCCGGCGCAGTTCGTCTTGCGTCACCTCGATGCGGTTCTTGTCGCCGATCTCGCCGACAACAAGGCCCAAACGCACGCGGCGCTCGGCAATCTTCTGGTACTCGGCTTTAGCCTCGTCTTCCGTCTTTTCCTCGTCGGCCAGCGTCTTGCCCTGGGCTTCCATGGACTTTGTCAGCTGGTTCCAGATGATGTCGAATTCGCGTGCGACAAGCGACGGCGGCAATTCAAAATCATGTGCCTTTTCAAGTGCATCCAGCAATTCGCGCTTCAGCTTCATGCGGGCGGCGCCGTCAAGTTCGGTCTTGATCTGGGCTGACACAAGTTCTTTCAGGTTGTCGAGGCCTTCAGCACCCAAGCCCTTGGCGAAGTCTTCGTCGATCGCCGGCGTTGCCGGCTTTTCAACTTTTTTGACCGCGACTGCGAAGACCGCATCTTTGCTGGCCAAGTCCTTCACGGGATAAGCCTCAGGGAAGCGGCCATTCACGTCGAGCGACTGCCCGGCCTTGGTGCCAACCAAGCCTTCTTCGAAACCGGGGATAAAGTTGGCGTTGCCGAGAACGAGGCTCAGGCCTTCACCTTCGCCGCCTTCAAACGCAACGCCGTCAATCGAACCCTTGTAGTCGATCGTGACACGATCCCCAATTGCCGCTGCGGCATCGGCATCTTCTGTGAACGTCACGTTGCGTTCGGCAAGCTGCGCCAGCGCCTTATCGAGCGAGGCCTCGTCGATATCGCAGACCAGGCGTTCAAGATTCAATTTGGCGAAGTCTGCGATTTTGATTTCGGGCAAAACTTCAAAGCGCATTTCGTACGCAAGGTCGGCTTTACCTTCGAAAACCTTTTCGATTTCGGCGTCCTTCGCCAATTCGATTTCAGGCACGGCGGCGGCGCGCTCGTTGCGTTCCTTGATGGCTTTCGAGCTTGTGTCGCGGATCGTCTCCTGCAGCACCTCGCCCATCAGCGAGCGGCCATAGACCTTGCGAATATGGGCGACGGGCACCTTGCCCTTGCGGAAGCCCTTGACTTGGACGGTGTCCTTCAAGTCGTCCAGGCGGGCCGTCATGCGGTCGCCGATTTCTGAGGCCCCAACGACCACCTTAAGCGTGCGCTTCAGGCCATCTGAACTTGCTTCCGTGATCTGCATGGGTCGAAGTGCCTTCACTCTATGCGTTATATGGATTGTCACAGTGCAAACGGGAACCGTTCACCTATGACTGATGCCGTGAACCTTCAAGGTGTCGCCAGCTTGAATGCGCGCGTCGTTTGCGGCTTCCGGCAAAGCGGCTGGTGCGGACGGAGGGACTCGAACCCCCACAGCCAAGGCCACCAGAACCTAAATCTGGCGTGTCTACCAATTCCACCACGCCCGCAGGCCAGCCCGCCGGAAGTGCGTCTCAGAAGCCAAAAACGGCCCCGTCAGCCCGCCCGGGGGCGCGCGTTGAGGCTTTCTCGGGCCTGGGACGAAGTGCGAGAGATATACAGGCGGCCGCCACTCAAGATCAATCGCCAATATTTGCGATGCTAAAGGCCATCAAAAGGCCGGTCAATACGGCTGGCTCGCAAGACCATTGGGCCGAATTCACGTCGAAAAGGCCGGATTTTCATCCGGCCTTTGAGAACAGGGGTATTTTAGCCGAAGTCTTACTTCATGGCCTGGTAAGCGCAGCAATCCGATTCGCCGAAGTGGTAGCGCAAACCGATCTTCACTTCGTGGGCATCGAGGTCGTCGATGTTGACGCGCGGGTTGATGAAGCCAGCCGAGTCACTGCGCTGCGATTCTGCGTCGCCCATGTCGATGTAGCGATAGCCTACGTCGAGCACTGTGTTGTGCGAAAGCTGGTAGCCGACGCCGGCCATCAGTGCCCAGGCAAACGCGATATCGCGATCGCCGTCGATGCGGTTCGTCAAGTTCGGATTGCCCGTGAAATAGACGTCATCAACGACGTGGTAGGCGATGCCGACGCCGGCACCGACATAAGGCGTAAATCCGCCGAAGTTGCCGAGGTCTTTATAGCCATTGAGCATAAGGGTGTAGGATTCGATGCTGGTGTGCAGCGGATCTTCAAGAACCGGATGCGGAGTGCCAATGGGCGAACCAACGGGTGGGCCCGGATCATAGAAGCCGGGCTGACCGTCAAGCTTGCGATTGCCGCGATAGCCGAGCATCAGTTCGCCGCGAAAGCCGCGCGAGCCCGAACCGCAACCAACGCCACCTTCGACGAGCCAGGTGCCTTCAACTTCGACGTTAGCGACCTTGTCGGTCACATGACGATGATCGATTTCGTTGTAGTCAACGGTATTGTTGCCATTGGCGTCGCCCGTGAACACGCCGTTCGAGACCGGCCATGTCACATCTGGATCGCCCGAACCTGAATAACCGACATCGCCGCGAACATAGCAGTTGCCGGCTGCTGCCATCGGGGCAGGGGCGGCGTAGCTGTCTTTGATCGAGCCGCCGTAGAGATCGGCGGCGGAGGCGGGGAGCGCGGCAAGTGCCAGGGCTGCGCCAGCCAGGCTAAGTTTGAGCATCGACGTCATGGTCATTGTCCTCTGTACGCAGGGCACGGCCGAGGCCGCGAACCCTTCTGTGTGCAGTTTGGACAATGGAGCTTCGCAGTTAAAATGCGGTTAAACGGAGTATCAGACTGACACAGGACCGCCGCCGGGTCCTCCGCTGGGGGCCTGCCCCTCTGGCGGCAGCACGGCCGGATCATCTTTCTTGGCACCGAACCCGCGCACCAGCACATAAAAAACGGGTGTAAAGATCAGCCCGAACAGCGTCACGCCGAGCATGCCGGAGAACACGGCCGTACCCAGCGACTGGCGCAACTCCGCACCAGCCCCGGTTGCCAACACCAGCGGAACAACGCCGAGAATGAACGCGAGCGACGTCATCAGAATGGGTCGCAGCCGTGTGCGCGCGGCGGCAACGGCGGCATCGAAGCGGTTCTTGCCGTCATCCTCCGCCTGCTTGGCGAATTCGACGATGAGGATGGCGTTCTTTGCCGCCAAGCCGACGAGCACCACGAGCCCGATCTCGACGAGGATGTTGCGGTCGAGCCCGCGGAAGGTGACCCCGATCATGGCGGCCAGGATGCACATCGGCACAATCAGAATAACTGCGAGCGGCAACAGCCAGCTTTCGTAGAGCGCAGCCAGAAGCAGGAACACAAACACCACGGCCAGCCCAAAGGCCAGGATCGCGGTATTGCCTGCGAGCTTTTCCTGAAGCGCTATTTCGGTCCACTCGAAGCCAAAGCCAGAAGGCAGCTTTTCAGCGGCAATTTTTTCGATTGCCGCAATGCCTTGCCCCGAAGAATATCCGCGCGCCAAGCCCAACTGCACTTCGGCAGATGGATACAAGTTGTAGCGCGGCACCCGGTAGGCGCTCGTTGTGTCGTTGAATGTGGCCACCGAACCAATCGGCACCATGTCGCCCTTGCTGTTTCGTGTTTCGAGGTTGGCGACGTCGGGCAAGGTCAACCGGAATGGATTGTCGGCCTGCGCCGTCACACGGTAGGTGCGGCCCAGGATGTTAAAGTCGTTGACGAACGCCGAGCCCATGTAGACCGACAAGGTTTCAAAGACGCGGTTGATCGGCACGCCCAATTGCTCGGCCTTGGTGCGGTCGATGTCGGCAAAAATTTGGGGTGTCCGGGTGTTAAAGAGCGTAAACGGTTGAACGATGCCTGGCACCTGCGCTGCCGTTCCCGCTACCGCCCATGCCGCACCTTCAAGCGCCTGCAGTCCGCGCCCAGAGCGATCC
Organism: Hyphomicrobium sp.; assembly: GCA_031409575.1. Lineage (GTDB taxonomy): Bacteria > Pseudomonadota > Alphaproteobacteria > Rhizobiales > Hyphomicrobiaceae > JANNFX01. The sequence continues at coordinate 7,579 of JANNXL010000297.1, read as the reverse complement.
TGAACATAGCCTTTGAGACCGCCGCCGGTGCCAATGCCGGGCACAGAAGGCGGTTCCAGCACAAAGATGAAGGCCTCTTGCAGCGCGCCCATTTCTTTGCGCAGATCGGCCAGAATGCCATCTTTGGTCAATCCCGCTTTGATGCGGTCGTCGAAGGTCGCAAGACGTGTGAAGATCACAGCCGTATTTGGCGCGTTCGTAAAGGTCGCCCCATCGAAGCCCGCAAATGCGACCGCGCTGCTGACGCCGGGGCGCGACAGCAGTATATCGGTGGCCTTGCGCACCACCTTGTCGGTGCGCTCCAGCGTCGAGCCCGGCGGCAGTTGGAACACCGTAATGAAATACGTGCGGTCTAGCTGAGGAATGAGCCCGCCTGGCGTGCTGACGATCTTGTAATAGGTCAGGCCCAGCAGACCGCCGTAAGCGATCAGCAAAATCGTCACCATGCGCACCAGCCGCGCGGTGAGCGCGCCATAGCCGCTTGAGAGCTTGTCGAACATCCAGTTGAAGCCACGGAAGAAGGCGCGAACGGGCGCGCCCAGCGCGTGCAGCACGCCTGTTCTCTCGACGTGCGCCGAATGCGGCTTCAAGAGCAACGCTGCCAGCGCAGGCGACAGCGTCAGCGAGACGAGGCAGGAAATGGCAGTGGAGGCCGCGATGGTCACAGCAAACTGCTTGTAGAATGTCCCCTGCAAGCCGCCGATGAAAGCCGTTGGCAGAAACACGCCGATGAGGACTAGAGAAATGGCGAGAATAGCGCCGCCGACTTCGTCCATGGTTTTGTGGGCAGCATCCTTGGGTGACATGCCTTGAGCCAGATAGCGCTCGACGTTTTCAACCACCACGATCGCGTCATCGACCACGATGCCGATTGCCAGCACGAGACCAAACAGCGACAGCGTGTTGAACGTGATGCCGGTCGCCGCCATGATTGCAAACGTGCCGACGAGCGAAACGGGTATGGCGATGATGGGGATGATGGCTGCGCGCCACGTTTGCAGGAACAGCAGCACGACGATCACCACCAGGATGATGGCTTCGATCAGCGTTTCTTGGACGGCATCAATCGAGAACTTGATAAACTCCGTGGGGTTGTAAACGATCGAATAGCCCACCCCTGGCGGGAAATTCGCCGCCAATGCATCCATGCTGGCTTTTACGCGCCCAGCCGTTGCCAACGCGTTAGACCCGGGCTTTTGAAAGATGACGAGGGCGGTTGCCACTTTGTTATTGAGATAGGCGTTGACCGTGTAGTCCTGCGAGCCAAGCTCAACGCGCGCAATATCGCGAACGCGCGTCACACGCCCCGCGGCATCGGTCTTGACCACGATGTCTTCGAATTGCTCCGTCGATGTGAGGCGGCCCAGGGTCTGCACGAGCAGGGTGAATGCCCCATCAGACGAGGCCGGCGGCTGGTTGATTGACCCAGCGGCGACCTGTAAATTTGCAGCGCGCAAAGCCGCAACCACTTCTCCCGCCGTCAGGTCGCGTGCCGCCACCTTGGCCGGGTCCAGCCAGACGCGCATGGCGTAGTCGCGGGCACCAAAGATGCGCACGTCTCCAACACCCTCCAGACGGGCTAGGCCGTCTTTTACAAAAAGCGTGGCGTAGTTCGATATGTACTGCTGATCGCGCGTGTTGTCGGGAGACGTCATGTGCACGACCATCATCAGGTCGGGTGAGGCTTTGCGCACCGATAGCCCCAAGCGGCGCACGTCCTCGGGCAAGCGCGGCTCTGCAACGGCCACGCGGTTCTGCACCAGAACTTGCGCTTGATCGATGTTGGTGCCGGGCCGGAACACGACGTTGATCGAGAGGCGTCCGTCTCCCGTCGACTGGGAGACGATGTAGAGCATGTTGTCGACGCCGTTGACTTCCTGCTCAATCGGCGTTGCCACGGTTTCGGCCACAACCGACGCAGACGCGCCTGGATAGGTCGCTGAAATATTCACCGTCGGCGGGGCAATTTCCGGATACTCCCCAATCGGCATCACCAGCGCGGCGATGATGCCCACAATGGTAATCATGACGGAAATAACGGTGGCGAAGATCGGCCTGTCGATGAAGAAATGCGGAAATTTCATAAGTCGCCTGACGTTCGCTCAAACATTGGAACACGCTTCAGTTCAATTCGTCTCGGTCTTGATCTCGCCAGGCTTCGGCGCGACTTTTGCCCCCGGGCGCACCATCGGATTGGCAATCCCATCGACCACAACTTTGTCGGTCGCAATCAAGCCCGTCTTGATCACACGCAAGCCTTCGTAGAGCGGCCCAAGTGTAACCGGCTTGGCCACAATCGCATCGCCTTCGCCGACGAGAAACACGATCTTGCGCGTCTGATCGGAGACGACCGCCGCGTCGGGGATCAACAGCGCATCGACTTCGCCGCCAAAAAGCTGGAGGCGGCCGAACAGCCCTGGCTGCAATAGCTGGTCAGTGTTTGGCAGAATAGCCCGGCCGCGCAATGTGCCCGACGCGGCATTGAGCTGGTTGTCGACGAAGTCCATCTTACCTTCATGCACGTAGCCTGTTTCATCGCCGAGTTTCACCCGCACGGGGTTGCTGACGTCGCGCGACGAAGCCCGCTCGCCGCTGAGGTTGAGCCGCGAGTAGCGCAGAAAATCACGCTCAGAGACATCGAACACGAAATGAATGGGAGCCAGCGACACGATGCTGGTGAGCAGCGTTGAGCCGGACGGGCCGCCCGTGACCAGATTTCCGGTATCGATTTTACTATCGGAGATGCGGCCCGAAATCGGTGCAACGACTTGCGTCCATTTCAAATTGAGTTCGGCATTTTTCACGTTGGCAACTGCGGATTGCTGCTGGGCGCGTGCGACATTCAGGTTGGCAACGCGCTGATCGAAGTCGCGCTCGGTCACAACTGCGGACTTCAATAGCGGCTTTGCACGCTCGACTTCGTTTATACCGAGTTCAACTTGGGCTTTCGTTCGTTCAACTTCGGCCTCCGCAACATCGAGCGCAATCTGGAATGGCCGCGGATCGATGATGTACAGCGGGTCGCCAGCCTTGACGATCTGCCCATCCTTGAATTGGATTTTGTCGATGAAGCCAGATACGCGCGCGCGCACTTCGACGCTTTCGATGGCTTCGAAGCGGCCCGAGTATTCGTCCCAGGTTGAAATGCGCTTGGCGAGCGGGCTCGCCACTGTCACGGCCGGGGCCGGCGGCGGGCTGCCTTGAGCGATACTCTGAGTGACTGGAAGTACAAACGCGATAAGTAGAAAGGCGCTGCAAAGCTGGCGCCGCGAGACAATCATCAACACACCACTCCATGTGCACGAGGTCACGCCACCGTACTTGGGCGTGAAACAGTTTGTGATCACGTTCAATTGAGCACCGAACGGCAGTCGCGTCAAAGTTGTTAGACGATGTGTTATTCAATCGTCATGTTGCTCAAAAATTCATCGCGATTGCACAATGCCATTTTCGTTAGCGGCTAGGCCCTGTCTCAACTGGCAGACCATTGTCCTGGCCCCACTCGGCCCAAGCGCCATCATAGACGGCTGCATTCGTTTGACCGATGACAGCGAGGGCAAGCGACAGCATCGATGCCGTAACGCCAGAGCCGCACGTGGTGACAACGGGCTTGGCCGGGTCAATGCCGGCGGTCTTGAACACAGCGATCAGATCGTCTTTCGATTTCAGTGTTCCGTCGGGATTGACGATTGACGACGACGGTACATTTTTCGAGCCCGGAATATGCCCAACACGCAAACCCGGCCTGGGTTCCGCATCTTTTCCTTCGAAGCGCCCAGACGGCCTCGCGTCAACGACTTGCATGGACTTGTTGGCGGCATAGCTCTTCATGTCGTCGAGATCACGAATGAGTTCGCTGTTTTGCAGCGGCGAGAAATGCCGCGCCGTGCGCGCAACCGGCGGACCATCTTCCAGCGGGCGGCTTTCGGCTTTCCACTTCTTCAAGCCGCCGTTCAACACGGCCACGTCCTTATGACCCATCGCGCGGAACGTCCACCAGACACGCGCGGCGGAAAACAAGCCATACGTATCGTAGACGACGATCTTCATGCCATCGCCCACGCCCATCTTTTTCATGCGCGAGGCAAATTTTATGGTCGACGGCAGCATGTGCGGCAGCGACGATTTCTCATCAACCAGATCGTCGATATCGAAAAACAAAGCGCCGGGAATGTGCTCTGCGAGATATTCGGCTTTGGCGTCGCGCCCGGCGGTTGGCAGGTGCCACGTGCCGTCCAGCACGATCAGTCCGGGGGTTCCCAAGTGCGCTGCCAGCCACTCTGTCTCAACGATGGCGGGGTTGGCATTCTGCGGCACGCGGCTCTCCCAAACATTAGCTTTATCAAAGGCTTGAGTGATATCTCAAGCCACCCGATGCGGTGCCGGGCGAGAAAACTAGGTGGTGAGCCCGGATGGGATCGAACCATCGACCACCTGATTAAAAGTCAGATGCTCTACCGCTGAGCTACAGGCCCACTCACGTCCGGCTTGTAAGGGGGCGCTGCGTTGGGGTCAAGGCAGGTGAACAGCCGCAGGCAAATGGCCGGATTGGCCAGTTAAGGTGCGCTTGGGTTGCATTCCTGCACTGTGCAATGTCCGGAATACTTCTCTGCCGGACTGAGTTATGACCCGGCAGCCGAAACTCGCGGCGCGCCAACACATCCCGACAGACCGGTCTCACCCGTGCTCCCGCCCAACACCCCCGCCCTCTCCACTGGCCCCCAGTCCGTTGATCGCAGCGGTACGCGGCTGCGTGCCATTGGTCTGATGGTGCTGGCCGTTACGCTGTTTTCCGCTCTCGATACGACGGCAAAGTATCTCGTCAAATTCGATCATCTGAGCGTGGCCCAGATCGTGTGGTCGCGCTTCATTGTGCAGTTTATGGCGATTCTCGTGCTTGTGCCGGTGCTGGGCGGAATGAGCCTGCCGCAGTTGTTCAAAACCACGCAGCTGCGCTGGCAGATGGTGCGATCACTGTTGATGGTCGTGACAACGCTCTTTAACTTTCTCGCCCTTCAGTACCTGCGGCTCGACCAAACAATCACCATCGTTTTCCTGGCCCCGCTCGTCGTCGCGTTGCTGGCCGGTCCGTTGCTTGGTGAATGGGTGGGCTGGCGCCGCATGGTGGCCATCGCGGTTGGGTTTTGCGGAATCCTGATTGCCGTTCGCCCCGGCTTCGGCGCCGTGCATCCCGCTGTCATCTATTCATTCCTGGCCATGCTCGCCTACGCGCTGTTCATGATTCTGACACGCCACATCGCGCGCTACGACCCGCCGATGGTGACGCTATTTTATTCCATGTTCGCTGGCACGGTACTGGGTGCGCCATTCGCGTACATGCAGTGGGTGACACCGCCCGATGCGTTGTCACTCGTATTGCTGGCGTCGTTGGGTGTGCTTGGCGGGCTCGGACATTGGATGTTTATTCACGCCTACCGCATGGCTCCCGCATCGGCGGTGGCCCCTTTCCTCTATCTCCAGCTGATTTCCATGGTGACCTTCGGCTACGCTGTATTCGGCGATCTGCCCGATGCGTGGACTCTCGCGGGCGCTGTGGTGGTGGTTGCGTCGGGTATCTACCTGTTCCACCGCGAACGCGTGACGGCAAAAAGTGAAGCCGCGTCGGCGTCCGCGGCAGCGGCGGCAGCGCCCAGCTGATCAATCGCCCGTGCCGGCAAGCCGCACCTTTGTCTCGGCAGCCCAATCCGCGAACCGGCCCTCGGCGATGGCCGCGCGCATGGCCTGCATCAACTGCTGATAAAACGCTGTGTTCGACCACGACAGCAGCATGGCGCCAAGATATTCACCTGACTTGATGAGATGATGCAGGTACGCCCGTGAGTAGTCGGTCGCAGCTGGGCACGAGCTGTGCGGATCAAGCGGGCGGCCGTCTTCGGCATGCTTGGCGTTGTGCAAGTTGACCCGGCCAGACCATGTGAAGGCGTAACCGTGGCGGCCATTGCGCGTCGGCATCACGCAATCAAACATATCGATGCCGCTCGCCACGCTCTCGATCAGGTCAAGCGGCGTGCCGACCCCCATCAGGTAGCGCGGTTTGCTTTTAGGAAGCACGGGCACGGTTTCGCTGAGCGTTGCCACCATAGCCTCGTGGCCTTCTCCGACAGCAAGCCCGCCGACCGCATAACCGGGAAAGTCCATATCGACGAGCGCCGAGGCCGATCTCTGCCGCAGCTCTGCATCTGTGCCGCCTTGCACAATCGCAAACAGCGCCTGCCCCTGCTTTGCGCCGCCGCTTTCAAGCTGCGTTTCGAAGGCACGTTTTGAACGCTCGGCCCAGCGCAGTGACAAGTCCATGGCGCGCGTGATCTCGGAGCGTTCGGCGGGCAATTCGATACACTCATCGAACTGCATTTGAATATCCGAGCCCAAGAGACACTGAATTTCAATGGACCGCTCAGGCGTCAGCATGTGCTTCGAGCCATCGATATGCGATTGGAACTCAGCGCCGTCTTCGGTGATCTTGCGGATTTTCGACAGGCTCATCACCTGGAAGCCGCCGCTGTCAGTGAGGACCGGGCCGTTCCAGTTCATAAACTTATGCAAGCCGCCGAGCCGCGCCATGCGCTCAGCGCCCGGCCGCAGCATCAGGTGATAGGTATTGCCAAGCAGGATATCGGCGCCTGCATCTTTCACCTGATCAGGATACAGCGCCTTGACGGTTGCCACCGTGCCGACCGGCATGAACGCTGGCGTGCGGATCATGCCGCGCGGCGTATGAATCTCGCCCAGCCGCGCCTGCCCATCTTCGGCGAGGAGGCGGTAACCAAATGCGTCAGCCATCGAACTCCTTGTCGTGCACGGGTGCGCCCGGCGCTTGTTCGTCGAGGGATTGCCTATAGCGGATACAGCCCCGCATAAACTTTTCCCACGGCGGTATTGCGATCTTGGGATCGGACGACTCTGGCAGCAGAGCCCAGAGGTGAGGATGGTACCAGCACAAGTCGTGGCCGGACGTGTCACGATGCCGCCGGATGCCAGCGCGCAGTTTTAGCACCTCGGCGACTAACGCATCGCGGTCCATACCGTCTAGATCTGCATCCATGCGACCCTCCTATGCGGGCGGAAATAACAAACACGCATCTCCATACGAATAAAACCGGTAGCCATTCGCAATTGCGTGCGCGTAGGCCGCCTGCATCGTCTCCAATCCGCTGAATGCCGACACCAGCATGAACAGCGTCGAGCGTGGCAGATGAAAGTTGGTCATCAGAACATCGACGGCTTTGAACGCATAGCCCGGCGTGATGAAAATCGCCGTGTCGCCGGACCACGCGGCGATGCGGCCGCCGTCGGGCGTCGCGCTTTCCAGAATGCGCAGCGACGTCGTACCCACGGCAACGATCCGCCCGCCTTTGGCGCGAACCGCATTGAGCGCCGTGGCGGTGTCAGCACTGATCTCGCCCCACTCGGAATGCATTTTGTGGTCGCGCGTGTCGCTGGCTTTCACCGGCAGAAACGTGCCAGCGCCCACGTGCAGCGTCACGAAGTGACGCGAAACGCCGCGCGCATCGAGGCTTGCGAAGAGCTCGGGCGTGAAATGCAGACCAGCCGTCGGAGC
>JANNXL010000296.1:0-7113 GCA_031409575.1 Hyphomicrobium sp. | reverse complement strand
GGCGACTATCTAGCAACCGGAAACCCAAAAGCGCTGGCCAGCGCCCGCCGGAAATTCATGAAAGCGCATGGCACCGTCTTCTGGGTCCTCGGCATCATGCAGCACTTCTGGTACCACAGCGACAAGCGCCGCGAGCGTTTTGTCACGATGTGCAGCGACAAAGACGTCCAGAAGCTCACGTGGCAATCGTACATGCACAAGAAACTCGAACGCACCGATCCGATGGCGCATGTCCGCATTTTCATTAAGGACATGGCGCACTTGTGCGGCTTCGTCTCGCCGTGAGCGACGCCGTCCAGTCACTTATTCAGACGGGCCGCGTGGCCGATCTGGTCATCGTTGTGCTCTTGGCAGAAGCCGCGGTTTTCATAGGATTTCGAGTTGCAACTGGGCGAGGCTTCGCCGTGAGTTCCGTCGTCAGCAACATGCTGGCAGGCCTTTTTCTTGTGCTTGCCTTGCGCTCTGCCCTCACGGATGCCTCGTGGATGTGGACTGCGTTAAGCCTTGCTGCGGCAGGCGTTGCTCATGCGGTTGATCTTGCCGTGCGGTGGCCTTCAGCCTGAGTAAATGGCCTTCGACCTAAGCCGCAGCGACACTTTAAGCACTGCCCCTCCATGATTTTTACGTGCAGCTTCTCTCCTCCAGTTGCTGCCGCTCCTTGCACAGCAAGTTGCGTGATCAGTATTTCTGCAGCGGTTGAGAGGAAGAATGGTTGGCCCAATTTGAGCACAACGCCGCGACTTGCAATCCGGCGGCCGTCATTTCACGGCTTCATCTGGCAAGAGTGCGTCTTGCAAGAGTGCAGCCGTGACTTTAAGAGCGCTCATTATTCGTGCGGACGGCGTGCTGGCCGACGTGGACGAACTGCGCCGGACGGCACTCAACCGCATGATAGCCGATGCAGGTTTTGCCTGGCAGTGCGACCGGGCGACGTATGCAAAGTCGCTGAAGTTCGGCTCTACACGGCAGCGCATGGTTTCGTTTTTTATGCCGCGGCTCGGCTACCAGAGATCGTCGGCTGATGTTGAGCATCTGGCGGCCGCCATGGTGCGCCGCAAGGCGACCATTCTCAGCGAGCTTTTACAGTCGGCGCCCCTCGCAGCGCGCCCAGGGATTCGCGATCTGATCGTTGCGGCTAAAGCCGAGGGACTTCGTCTGGCTCTTGCCACGGCGCTCCAGTCCTGTGATGCTACTCGAATTGCAGAAGCGGCCTTGGGTTTTGAAGGAAGCGGCCGCCTTGAAGTCGACGTCATTGCCGCTCCTGAATCTGGGCTGGGCACCGTGCCTCTCGAGACCATTTACGCCTCAGCTCTTGAAGAACTCGATGTGCCAGCCAACGAGTGCTTGGTTTTAGAGTGCAAACCGCAAGGCCTCGCCGCTGCAACCGCAGCCGGGCTGCGTGCCGTGGTAATTCGAAGTGTCTATGCGGCCGACGACGGGCTGGAGCAGGCCGTGTTCGTCGCTGACGATGTGCCGGCATTGATTGGGCTTACCGGCAATTCAAGGCTGGATCCGTTCACCAGCCAGAATAGGGCCGATGTTGTCGCGGCCCTGCAACGCCTCCATGCCGGCCACAACGGTCCGGAAGGCGGCAGCGAAAGGAGTAGCGTCATGAAAGTCGCCACTATCCTGCAAACCAAAGGGTCAAGCGTTAAGACCATCACAGCCACGGCCAGTGTCCGGGAACTGTCTCAGCGTCTCAAAACTGACGCGGTAGGCGCCATGGTCGTCGTGTCAGATGGAGGGCGTCTCGCCGGTATCATTTCAGAACGCGACGTGGCGCGAGGGCTTTCCGAACATGGCGCGGCGCTGCCCAGCTTACCGGTGTCTGAACTGATGACCAAAGGCGTGGTGACCTGCGCGCCCGATGACAGTATTGCCAATATTTCAAAGATCATGACACAGCGCCGGATCCGCCATTTACCTGTTTTGCAGGGCGGCGAACTGGTCGGGCTGGTCAGTATCGGCGACGTGCTGAAGTACCGGCTCGACGAGGTTCAGCTTGAGGCCAACGTGTTGCGCGATTACGCAATTGCGAAAAGCTGAGCGGCAGCCTCAAAACACTCCTAAAGCACCTGAAAATAGCTTCAGGATTGGGGTCACTTCGCGCGTGACGAAGCCTTTGGCCTCGTGTTATGAAAACCTATGCAAGTAAACTTGACACATCGCCGTGTCATCTTGGCAAGACCGCGCGGTTTTTGTGCCGGCGTCGTGCGGGCCATCAACATTGTTGAACGGGCGCTGACGCTATTTGAAGACCAGCCGGTTTATGTGCGCCATGAGATCGTACATAACCGCGCAGTCGTCGATGAATTGACCGTGAAGGGTGCAATTTTCGTCAGCGAAATCGACCAGATCCCTGCGGGCTCCGCCACAATTTTCAGCGCGCACGGTGTGGCCTCGAGTGTCGAAGAAGCCGCCAAGTGCCGCGATCTCGATGTCATCGACGCCACGTGTCCCTTGGTGCGCAAAGTCCACAAGGAAGGCCGCGCTTACGCCGAGAAGGGTTATGACGTGATTCTGGTCGGCCACCGTGGCCACCCCGAAGTTGAAGGGACGCGGGGGCAAATTCCTGGCCGTCTGCATATCGTGGGCAATGTCGAGGAAGTGGCAATGGTTGATGTTGCCGATCCCGGCCGCGTCGCCTTCGTCACGCAAACGACCCTGAGCATTTTTGATACCCAGGATGTCATCGCGGCCTTGCGCGCGCGCTTTCCCGCCATTGTCGGGCCGGACACGCGCAACATCTGCTATGCAACTCAAAACCGGCAGAAGGCCGTGCTCGATCTCGTCGGCCAAGTAGATCTATTAATCGTCGTCGGTTCGGAGAACAGCTCCAACGCAAATCGTTTGCGTGAACTGGGACAGAATAACGGCATTGCCAGCCACTTGATTGACAGCCCGGCCAAGGTCCAAGCCTCCTGGTTCGATGGCGTGGCATCGGTTGGCCTTACGGCGGGGGCCTCTACGCCTGAAACACTTATCCAAGCCGTGCTGGCTCGCATTGCGAGTCTCGGCCCCGTCGATGTCGAAATCCAAGACGGCCACGACGAGAACGTCCATTTCCGCCTGCCCGACAGGCTGGCCAACGTGAAACCGCGCGCCGCGCCCGTTCTTGAATCGTTGTCGTCTTGAGTGCACTTGCACGTTTCCCTGGGATGCGGTCTTCTGCAATCAGCCCATACCACCTGACAGCATTGTAGGACCGCTTGACCATGGCTGTACTGTTTCCGTTTTCAGCTATCGTCGCGCAAGACGAGATGAAGCTCGCGCTGCTTATCGCGGCAGTCGATCAAAGCGTCGGCGGCGTGCTGGTGTTTGGTGATCGCGGCACGGGCAAATCCACTGCAGTGCGCGGCCTTGCGGCCCTATTGCCGCCGATGCAAATCGTCAAAGGCAGCCGCTATAACAGCGATCCATCTCTCAGTGCCGAGGACCTCGCTGCTCTTGAACCGGAATTGGGCGCTGGTAAGCCTAAATCCGTGTGGGTGCCGGTTCCCGTTGTCGATCTGCCGCTTGGAGCGACGGAAGATCGCGTGGTCGGCGCACTCGATCTTGAGCGTGCTCTCACGCGGGGAGAAAAAGCGTTTGAGCCGGGCCTGCTGGCGCGCGCGCATCGCGGTTTTCTCTATATCGACGAAGTCAACTTGCTCGACGATCATCTGGTCGATGTGCTGCTCGACGTTGCCGCGTCAGGTGAGAACGTGGTCGAGCGCGAAGGCCTCAGCATCCGGCATCCGGCGAAGTTTGTGCTTGTCGGCAGCGGCAATCCGGAAGAAGGCGAATTACGCCCGCAGCTGCTTGATAGATTCGGATTGTCAGTCGAAGTCAAAACACCCGGTGATTTGGCCACACGCGTTGAAGTGGTCAAACGCCGGGATGCCTTTGAGCGCAATCCTGCGGGCTTCATGACTGAGTGGCAAATCCACGACGCCTCCGTGCAAGACCAAATCGCTGCTGGGCGCAAGCGACTGGCGAGTGTCACGACTCCACAGGATATGCTTGAGAAGGCCGCCAAACTTTGCATGGCGCTCGGCACGGACGGCTTGCGTGGTGAACTGACTTTAATAAGAGCAGCGCGCTCGCTTGCCGCCCTAGAGGGCGCAAGCAGCATTTCTGATGCACATCTGAAGCGTGTTGCGCCACTCGCACTGCGCCATCGCCTGCGCCGCAACCCGCTGGACGAGGCGGGCTCGACGGTACGTGTCGAACGCGCGCTTCAGGAAATGTTTGGCGGCGGTGCTGCCTTGGGTCCCACGCTCGTGGCGGCTGTGGCTGAACGGCGCGTGGTGTGATGCCCGCTGATCTGACATCAGGCAGCGCGTTGTCAGAACCAAATGAGGCCGCCTCGCCCTGGTCAGACGCGGTTCTTGCAGCCGCACTTTACGCGATCAATCCTATCGGGCTCGGCGGCATTTCATTGCGCGCGCATGCAGGCCCGGTGAGAGATCAATGGCTGGCACTGCTGCAAAGTTCACTTCCACCGCACGCGCCGTTCCGCAAAATTCCAATTCAAGTCTCCGATGGGCGTTTGCTCGGCGGGCTTGATTTAGCGGCCACATTGCAAGCCGGCCGCCCCATTGCTGAGCGCGGGTTGCTGGCGGTGTGTGATGGCGGTACAGCCGTTCTCCCGTCCGCCGAGCGGCGTGATGCGTTTGTGGTGGCAAGACTTGGTGCCGTTATGGACCGCGGTGCGGTCGCTGTTGAGCGCGATGGCTTCACCAGCGTTACGCCCTCGCGGTTCGGTGTCATCGCACTCGATGAAGCCACTAACGATGACGAGCGCCCGCCTGCGAGCCTCCTCGACCGGCTGGCATTTCACATCACGTTAGACGGCATCGGCTATCGCGATGCGCCTGATCTGCCGTCTCTCGTTGAGGACGTTGCACGTGCTCGCGGCCAGCATGCGGATGTGACGGTGCCGGATCGCCTCATTGAGGCGATCTGCGTAACATCGCTCGCGCTGGGCGTGGCCTCGCTGCGCGCGCCGCTTCTGGCTGTGAAGGTGGCGCAAGCTCATGCGGCATTGATTGGCAATTCTGAGGCAGGCGACGAGGATGCCGCCGTGGCAGCTCGCTTTGTCCTGGCCCCTCGCGCCACCAGGTTCCCTGCCGGCGAGACGGATCCTGCTGAGCCGCAAGAGGCAGAGCCGCTTCCGCCCGAAACTCCTCCCGAGCCTTCGAACGATGACAGTGAGCACCAGCCCACCGATCAGGAACTTCAAGACCTCATTTTAGCAGCCGCCATTGCATCGATTCCACCTGGCCTCTTAGCGCAATTGAAACTGGCACAAGCAGTCCGCACTAAGGCCCGGCCATCCGGCCGTGCAGGTGCCCTGCAAAAATCGCAGCGCCGCGGACGTCCGGCAGGTGTGGTGCGCGGCGACCTGCGAGACGGTGCCCGCTTGAACGTCATTGAGACGTTGCGCGCAGCGGCTCCGTGGCAAGGTGTGCGCCGCCGCGAAGCTGCTGCACGCGGGAGCGTTCCTGCAAAACCAAACCGTGTTGAAGTGCGCCGCGATGATTTCCGCATTGCACGTTTTAAAAACCGCACCGAGACCGCCACCGTGTTTATCGTCGATGCGTCGGGGTCTGCTGCTCTGAACCGGCTTGCCGAGGCCAAGGGTGCAGTCGAATTGCTGCTTGCCGATTGTTACGTGCGCCGCGACAGCGTGGCGCTCATTTCATTTCGGGGGAAATCGGCGGAAGTTTTGCTGCCGCCAACGCGTTCGCTCGTCCGCGCCAAGCGCAGCCTTGCTGGCCTGCCGGGCGGCGGGGGCACACCGCTTGCTGCGGCAATCGATGAGACCGTGGCGCTGGCCGATGGTGTGCGCCGTAAAGGCTTGACCATGTCCGCCGTATTTCTGACCGACGGCCGCGCAAACGTCGCGCGGGATGGCAGTGGCGGGCGGGCGCGTGCAGAGGAAGATGCTATCGCGTCGGCGAGATCGCTGCGGGCTTTGGGACTCAAAGCTCTGGTCATAGACACGTCGCAAAGCCCAGGTCCGCAGGCAGAGAAAATCGCCCGCGAAATGGGCGCTATTTACGTGGCACTGCCGCGTGCAGACGCTCAGATGCTCGCAAATACGGTGCGCGTTGCAACGCAGCCAAACGGTCGCGATGGGTGACTGAGCACGCATGACAGAAGCGCTCAACTGGGAAACAGATGGGACAACGTGGCCGCTGCACGAGGCAAGCCGCTTTGTTGAAGCCGGCGGCGTGCGCTTTCATGTCCAGGTGACGGGCCGCCCAATGGGGGAAGCCCCAGTGGTTCTGCTTGTGCATGGCACAGGCGGGTCAACGCATTCGTGGGCGCGGATGGTTCCTTACCTTCGCGAGCACTTCACACTTGTGATGCCTGATTTGCCCGGCCACGCATTTACGTCCACGCCAGCGGAAGGCTCTGGGCTTTCGCTTCCTGGAATGGCCGCAGCTATTTCTGCACTCATCAAAACTCTTGGCATTGCTCCAGCGCTTGTGGCCGGGCACTCAGCAGGCGCGGCCATCCTCATGCGCATGGCGCTCGATGGCGGGATTGCGCCGAAAGTTCTGATCAGTCTCAATGGAGCGCTCCTGCCGTTGCAGGGTCTGGCCGGTCAATTCTTTTCGCCGCTCGCCAAGCTGATTGTTCTGAACCCGTTCACACCGCGCTTATTTGCCTGGCGTGCAGGCGACCGCGGTGCGGTTGAACGGGTTCTGGGCGGCACCGGCTCGAGCCTCAATGCCGAGGGCATTGATCTCTACAGGCGATTGTTTCAAAGCCCGGCGCATACCGCGGGAACGCTGGGTATGATGGCGCGCTGGGATTTGGGGCCGCTGAAACGCGATATGCCTAAACTGAAAACGCCTCTGGTCCTCGTTGCGTGTGGAGCAGACAAAGCAATTTCGCCCGATACCGCTTTCAGGGTCCGCGATCTCATCCCATCGGCCACGGTGGAATACCTGCGCGATCTCGGCCATTTGGCCCACGAAGAGCAGCCGGAGGCATTCGCAAAACTGATCGTTAGCGCTGCTGCAGCGCAACAAATAGTGTCCGCAAGCGTGGGCAGCGCTGCTGCCGCAGTGTGATACTGCAGGTGCAGCAACTCAGCAGCCTTGCTGGTTTTTTTGTTGG
>JANNXL010000295.1:0-4022 GCA_031409575.1 Hyphomicrobium sp. | reverse complement strand
GCAGGCGTGGCGCGGGCGCCGGCGATCTTCACCGGCGCGGCCATCAGGACACTTACAGTGTCCGGACTGATCGCTCTGGTTTTGTGCGGAGCGATGCCCCCGCCAGCAATCGCCAACCCAGACGAAGGCCCGGCTGATCGCGTGAAGTGGCGCGAGGTTTGGTCCGGCGCAGATGTTTCAAAAAACGTCTGGCTCGTTTATTCAGGCGCAACCGTCGCCCCCTTTGGTCACATACACGAGGATGGGTTGCGACTGCGCGCCGTCGCCGGATACGGCCAATACACCTACACAGGCTATCCCGTCCAACAGGCCTTCGATGCCACGACCGTCTTTGCCGATGTCCTGGTGGGCTATCTGGTGCGCTGGGGACCGCTGACAGCGAAAGCCTTCGCCGGCGTCTCTTTCATCGATCACCAAATTACGCCACTTGATAGCGAGAACATCTCGATCAGCGGCGATGTGGGCGCAAAGGGCGTGCTCGAATTTTGGTACAATATGAGCCCCAAGGCGTGGGCCTCGCTCGATCTCGCGTACACAACCGCTCATGATACGGCGTCGGTGCGCGGGCGCGCTGGCTACCGCATATGGCCGCAACATTCACTTGGAATGGAGGCAGGGCTCAACATTGATGGCCAGGCGCAATGCAAAATGCGGTTCCCGGCGCAAAAGCATTGCCTGCTCGACGACAACGATACGCAAGTCAAATCCTTGCTCGACTTTGGCCGCACGGGGCTGTTCGCCCGCTATGAATGGGACGGGGGCGAACTGTCGGTGTCAGCTGGCGGCATGGGACAGTTGCTCGATGCCGGAGGGGGTGTAAACTTCGATCCCTACGTCACTGCCAACTGGATCGTGCAGTTCTGAAGCCGTATAGAAGTCTGACTGTCGCGATTGACGGCATCAAAACCGCACGGCGAAACCATCCAATATGGCACTCCACTCGAACCCGACGGCTGCACTTTTTGGCTTCCTGCTCGCTCTTTGGGTGATCCTTCCGGAGCGCGCCAACGCAGCGGCGTGCGCGGCTGAAGCTGTGACTGCGCGTGGCGAGCCCGCCCGCTACATGTGGCTTGCCAAAACCAAGGCGCGTGCGAACTGGCGCCGAAAAGTTCGCGCCACAACGGGCTTGGGAACAGACTGGTCCGTTTGGTCGAACGCTGCCAGTACCGATGAACGCTGCCTATCCGGGCCGGAAGGCACGCTCTGCATTTTCACCGGTACGCCCTGCAAGCCGTGAGGCACCGCTTCTGGCATGCATACCCATGCGGCTTGCTAAGTCCGCCCGAGCTGGGTCACAACACTCCCCGAATGTCCAACACCTCACTTCCTTCCGTCAAACTCTCCGCACCACCCGCGCGAGGACCCTTCGCCAGTCAGCCGCGCGGGCTGTCGACGCTGTTCTTTGTCGAGTTGTGGGAGCGGTTTTCTTATTATGGCATGCGCGCGTTGCTCGTGCTGTTCATGGTGACGCCGCGGGCAGAGGGCGGGCTCGGCCTGGGGACAGGTGAGGCCGCCACGCTCTATGGCAGCTACACCATGGCTGTCTACATGCTCTCGATCGCCGGCGGCTTCATCGCTGATCGTGTCATGGGCGCGCGTGCGGCGGTGCTCGTCGGCGGCAGTGTCATCGCGCTTGGCCACTACGCACTCGCCATCCCCGCCGAACCGGCGTTTTACGCAGGCCTTGTTTTGGTGGCGCTGGGCACAGGATTGTTCAAACCCAACATCTCCGTTCTTGTTGGCGCACTTTACACGCCACAGGACGAGCGCCGCGATGCCGGGTTCTCGCTATTTTACATGGGCATCAACATCGGGGCCTTCATCGCCCCGCTTGTCACCGGATTTCTCGCTCAGAGCGCTTGGTTCAAGGCCTGGCTCAGCGCTCAGGGGCTTGACCCCGCATCAAGCTGGCATTGGGGTTTCGGCGCGGCGGGCGTTGGCATGACACTGGCGATCCTCATCTTTGCATTGCGTTCTCGCCAGCTAGGAAACATCGGCGCAGCGCCTGATAGCGAGCCTGGAACGGGCCTTAAAATCATTGGAGTGCTCGCGGGCACAGTGCTGCTGATGGGATTAGCGCTCCTCAGCGATGCAGAGGGCTGGACCGGCTTGCGCTGGATGTTTTTAGCCCTGCCGCTCGCGGCGGTTGCCGCCTTCGGCTGGCGCGACGATGAAAACCAGCGCCGCTTCGCCGCCGTCGCCGTGTTTTTTATCGCAAGCATGCTGTTTTGGGCGA
Organism: Hyphomicrobium sp.; assembly: GCA_031409575.1. Classification (GTDB taxonomy): domain Bacteria; phylum Pseudomonadota; class Alphaproteobacteria; order Rhizobiales; family Hyphomicrobiaceae; genus JANNFX01. Next base: position 1,786 of record JANNXL010000295.1, on the reverse strand, counting down.
TCTTCGAGCAATCGGGTGTCTCGATATCGCTATTTGCCGACAAGCTGACGCGCAGCGAAGTGGCGGGCTTCACGATTCCGTCGTCGTGGTTCCAATCCTTGAACGCTTTCTTCGTCATCGCCCTGTCGCCGTTCTTTGCGTGGTTGTGGACGCGGTTGGGCGATCGCCAGCCGTCAAGCGCCGTGAAGTTTGCGCTCGGCCTCGGCTTTCTGTCGGCCTCGTTCCTCCTGATGGTGCCGGCAGCTCAACTCACCGTCGAAGGCCGCGTCAGTCCCTTGTGGCTGGTCGGCCTGTTCTTCCTGCAAACTGTCGGCGAATTGCTGCTGAGCCCCGTGGGTCTCAGCTTGATGACGCGCTTGGCGCCCGCGGGCCTAACGGGCGCAGTGCTGGGGCTCTGGTTTTTGGGCGCGGCGTTCGGCAACAAGCTCGCGGGCGTGCTCGGCAGTTCGTTCCAAAGCGAGGATCCCCACGCACTTGCTGGGTTCTTCTTACAACAGGCGGTGTTCGTGATGGCCGCGGCCGCGCTGCTGCTCTGTCTTGTGCCTTGGATCAAGAAGCTCATGCCCGGCGTTCGATGAATGAACGCCCTACGCGTTCGCCTTCAGACGCGCAAAGCCTAATTCCAAGTCCCCGATGAGATCGGACACATCTTCAAGACCGACGTGAAGGCGCAACGCCGGCCCTTCGGCGCGCCAGGGCGTGGCGGTCCGGTAGCTTGACGGATCGAACGGAATGACAAGGCTTTCAAATCCGCCCCAGGAATATCCCATGCCAAACAGCTTCAAGCCGTCGAGCATGGCGGCCACCGCGTGATCGCTCGTGGGCTTTAAGACGATTGAGAACAATCCACTCGCACCGAGAAAATCGCGCGCCCAAAGTTTGTGCCCGGGATCAGACGGCAGGCCCGGGTGCAGCACGCGCGCCACTTCGGGCCGCGTCGCGAGCCACGCGGCGATGTGGAGCGCGGACGCCTCGTGACGCTTCAAGCGCACGTCCAATGTGCGCAAGCCCCGTAATCCCAGGAATGTTTCCTCTGAGCCGGGGCAAGCGCCGAGCGTTCCCGCCGCAAGTTCTATGTGTTTGGCTGCGCGGGCGTTTGACGTAATAGCGCCAAGCATCGCATCGGCATGGCCGACGATATATTTGGTTGCGGCCTGTATCGAGACGTCGATACCGTGAGCGAACGGCTTGAACAGGAGCGGGCTGGCCCACGTGTTGTCCATGAGCAGCCAAACAGGCGACTTGCGCTGTGCCTCGACCTGGCGTGCTGCAGTAACGATAGCGGGAATGTCCTGCACTTCGAAAGTTTGCGAACCTGGGCTTTCTGTCAGGATCAGCCGCGTGTTGGGGCGCATCAGATTGGAGATGCCGCCGCCAATCAACGGATCATAGTACTGGGTCTCAACTCCAAGGCGCGTCAGCATGTAGTCACAGAACTGCCGCGTTGGCTGATAGACGCTATCAGTCACGAGAATGTGGTCGCCTGCCTCAACGAACGCCAGCAATGCCGTTGTCACGGCTTGATAGCCCGATGCAGTCAGCCGGGTTTCCGAACCCCCTTCAAGTGACGCAATGGCGTGTTCAAGAGCGCGAACGGTCGGCGTGCCGCGCCGGCCGTACGTATAGGGCTGTTTTTTTGCGCGCATACTTGCGACAGTTGGAAACAGAACGGTTGAGCCGCGGTAGACTGGCGTGTTCACAAATCCATGTTGATGGCCGGGGTCGCGGCCTGCGTGCAGCACCTGTGTTGCTGGCTTCAGCGGAGCGCCACCGGCGGATGCGCCGT
>JANNXL010000294.1:0-9356 GCA_031409575.1 Hyphomicrobium sp. | reverse complement strand
ATGGCAAGCGGCACTGGAACCGGCCGCTTGACCCAAACAGAGACCGGCTGGTACTGGCGATAGGTCGTCAAGCTCCGGCGAGCATCCGTGTGGATTTGCCGGCGGCCCTCAGGCTGCGTGCGCAGGCTGGCGGAGGCGTGCTAACACAAGCTCAAGAGCGGGCGTTCAGCACTTATGCTGCCTGTGTCGCGCAAGCTTGGAATTCGGTGACGAGCGAAGCATACGCCCCCGAGTTTCCGAGCCAACTCGCCTGTTTCATCATCATTTTCGTCTTCGATTCGGCTGGCTCCGATCGAACGGCACTTCTGTCGGTACTTGGCGCCCCGGTGATGCAGGGTTCCGAAGCGTTATCGGCATTGACGGCGCTTGAAGCAATCAGCGGGGAGTTGATGGCCCAACGAGGCGGGGTCGACCTATCTTCGCTGAGGCAGTTGATGCTGACCCGCGGCGTCCTTCTTGACACACCGCCCGACTTCCGACGCGATATCGCTACGCTGCGTACTCATAGTGACATGGTTGCTGAGTCGCTGAAACGTTACGAGGTGATCGAAGCCGCCGAGGGCCAACCTGTTTCAATCGAGCGCGATTGCCAACCGCAACTCCTTGCTGCCGCCCTGGCGGGCTCGTTTCTGATTGTTGGGGAACCCGGTGCGGGCAAAAGCGGCGTTCTGAACGCCTTGGCACGTGATCTCCGCGCGCTTGGCAAGGACGTCCTCGAACTGGCTGTCGATCGATTTTCCGTTGAGACGCTGGAGGGTCTCAAGCAGGAATTGCGCCTCGAGCACTCACTACTCGATGTGCTCCAAGCATGGGACGGCGTAGATGATGGTTGGCTCGTCATCGACGCGCTCGACGCCACGCGCGGCGGCAAGGGTGAGGGCGTTTTCCGAACCTTGATCGACCAGTTGCTGGAGCGGAAAGGACGCTGGAAGGTCGTCGCCTCGATCCGGACGTTCGATCTGCAGATGGGCCAACAGTTTCGGGCGCTTTTTCGGGGCACACCTCCTGTGGAAAGCCTTCAGGAGGCTGGCTTCGCGAATATTCGTCATGCGAGAGTGCCGATGTGGTCAAATGCGGAATTCGATCGGCTGTTGCAGGCGACCCCGCGGCTTTCCAGTGCCCTTGCCAACGCCTCCAGTGCGCTGCGCGACCTTGCTGCGGTCCCGTTCAATACCCGACTCATCGGCGACCTTGTGAAGGACGGCTTGATCACCGCCGATTTTTCCCATGTGGCCTCACAAGCGGAGCTGTTGCAACTCTATTGGGATCACCGGGTTGGGCAACTCGGAACGCCAGCACGCTCATGTATGAGGCGCATCGTCGATGCAATGGTGTCGGCGCGCGCTCTTCGGGCACCGATCGATGTCGCATCCGGCAACGATCCGGCAATGATAGACGCGCTATCCCGGGAGGGAGTGATCATCGCGGTGGAGAACGGCCGCTGGATCCAGTTTCGGCACCATCTCCTCTTCGACTTCGCCGCCGCCCGCATTCTGCTCGATCCGGAAGCCATAATCGACGGCTCGATGCGGTTTCCCAAGGAAGATGCGCGGGGACTGATGCTCGCACCGGCACTTGCGTTTCTCCTTCGGGAAATCTGGGACCGAAATGTCAATCGTGCTGAATTCTGGACCGCAGCAGCGTGGATCCTTGCCGACAAGGACAGCGACCCTGTCATCCGCAGCTCAACAGGCCGAATTTGCGCGGAATATCCAGTGTTGCGTGGCGATACGCAGCTGTTAGCGACCCGAATCGTCGATGCCGACGACCGGGCGGCGACGGCGTTTGTTCACACCGGCGGCGCGCTCGCGGTGCGCCTCGAAGACCACCCCGGATCTCCGCTGACGCCCTGGGTAGGTCTGCTTCGCATGGTTACGCAGAATATCGATCCCGTCTCCGGCACGTTCCGATTTCTGCTGTTCAAATTGATGGGGCTAGTGACGGATCCTGATCAGCGCGCCGATATGGGCTTTGCCGCGCGCGCGCTCCTAGAATACGGACTGGCGCTCGATCACCCTCGGAATATTGTGTCGTCCGCAGTAGACCTTGTAGCGGACACCTTTGCGACGGATCCAGATGCCTCGCGGACTCTGCTGTCCAAGATTCTCCAACCCCAGCGAATGGTCGCCTATGCCTCGGAAGAAGTGCCGGCTGTGGCCCGAAAGATCGAGAAGCTCGGCGCTGGCGATCCCGCTTTTGCCGCCCAAGTCTATCGATCGACCTATAATTTCGCAGTTAGTGAGGACCGCGAGACGCGGATGGGCGACAGTCAGATCATGGCGCTGCGGTCAAATGCTCGCCAAGACTACGACATGGCTCGCTATGCGCTTGGCGAGTACCTGCCCACATTTCTGCAAAGACATCCGGATCATGCGGTCGACGCCATCATCGACGCTGTCGAGGGTTACGTCTCACGGGAGCATCCGATCCCTGCCGATCTGGTGGATGAAACAGTTATCGTCGGCGCTAGGCAGGTGAGGGTGCGCGAAGACTGGAGCCACATCTGGGCACATGATCCGGAGAGCACCTACGACCGCGACGCGGACACCTTAATCAGGAAACTTGTCGAGCATCTCCGCAATACTGACGAGCCGTCCGCGATTCATATTGCCGAACTCCTCATCGAACGGGCCAGCCTAGCCATTTTTTGGGCGCGACTCTTCTTGTGTGCTGTCAGTCGGAACGATGGCTTGATTGGCTTCATGTTGCCATTTGCAATGTCCCGACCCTTCATGATGAATCCCGATACCCGCAAGGACGCGGTCGACGTGATCGCAAAGGGTTATGACGGCTTGACGCTTCCCGAGCGTGAGGCGTTCGAAACTGGCGTCGAGAGCTTCGATTTCTCGAAATTTCTCAAGCCAGAAATCGCACGCGATAGCTTTCTTAAGCGGCTATACGGAGCGATCGGAGAACGGGCGCTCGCCACGGATTTGGCGCGATCGATCGCTACCGCAGAGGTCGACCCCGACGATGCGCAAAACGACAGGCTCTTCGTCGTGCGCTCTCTTAGCGAAACGCCTGAAGCCTTTCACTGGATTGAGGGACTGAACCGCGACCTGCCGGCCAATCGGGCTTTAATGGATGCGATTGAGCGCACGAAGATCGCGCTGGGGATCGATCAACCTTCAGCGCTTGAAGGGAGCAGGACAGCTGCCTTCGAGACGGCGGCGGACATGCTCTCGCAGCTCGATAAGCTGGCGAGCACCATCGACCGCGACAATCAGGCCGTTGGTCTGATCACCTACGCCGAAGGCATCGTTGGGCAGGGTCTCGAGCGCATGATCGACCGCAAGCTCGTCCCAACCGCTAAAGACGTCGAAAAGACCGCGCAGTTTTCGGCATTGCTCGCAGTTATCGCGCATTCTGCCGGGCCGATGCTCAATGAAGATACAGAGGAGAGTTTTGAACGCAGCGCTTCTTGGGGATCGCCGGCTTCTCGTGTCGAAGCCGCCCGGGCTGTACTCGACCTCACGCTTCAAAGGCCCGATCTATATGCCGCGGTCGAACCAACAATCGATGCGCTGCTGGCAGATGCCCACCCGGCAGTAAGACTTCAGGCAGGACTACACCTAGTGCGTATTTGGGATATCGACAGAGCCGGGTTTTGGCGAAGGCTGACCGACCGCCTTGGTGCCGAGACCAATCTTAGTGTGATCGACCATCTTCTCGCGAGTGTAGTGGGAAGGATTCTCCATCAGGAGCCGGTGATCACCGAACAGTTGGTCATAGAGCTTCTTCAACGTTTTGCGGACGAGCCTGATCGGCAGGCACGCGTTCGCAAGACGCTGTCCGATATCGTTTCGATCTTGTGGGTGACACATCACCGCGCGGCAGCAGGCGACATTTTGGCAGGCTGGATCGCGTCGTCGGTAATTTATCATAGCGAGCTCACGCGCATTCTTGCGACGATGCGCGGTGCTTTTGTCGTGGGTTTGAGTGGTGAGCCCAAACCCAAAGACAACGAGGTGCGTCAACGCTCGATGGATATCGCCATGCGCATTGTCGATGCGTCGAGCACGGCTCTTGCTGAGCATTTCAGTAGGGATACGCCGAGCCCTGAGCAGATTGCGATTGCGACCGAGCATGCCCAACTTCTCGATGCGGTCTGCCGGGAGCTGTATTTTGCCACCGGCGCAGGTAGCGATAGCACCAAATCCAGCCGGCCGATCGACGACGACGGGCTTGCGATTTTCTTCGCGCAAGCCGCGCCGATCCTCAAGCGGATCGGGGATTGTGCGACACCCCATACAGTCTATTATCTGCTGCAACTCCTCGAATTCCTTCTCCCTGTCGATCCGGAAACCGCGTTCGACTTAACGGCCAACGCCCTGAGAAAGGGTGGGCAGATCAGTGGATATCAGCATGAATCGCTTGGCGCGGATTTGCTGGTCCGGCTGGTCGGAGTCTTTCTAGCCGATCACAAGGAGCTGTTCGAGAACGACGCACGACGTGCGGCGCTGATCGATTGCCTTGAAATCTTCATGGAGGCAGGTTGGCCGGCAGCGCGTCGACTGCTGTATCGCCTGCCCGAACTGATCCAATGAGCCAGGCTGTCGACGAAAACGACTTCCGCCGAGGCCTCGAGAAGTTGCTCAGGGATATTGCAGCCGAAATGGCGCTGGACGTTACGGGGCCTTATGAAGAAGGCAGCCAGCAGCTCCTTCTCGAACATGGTACTCGAATACTCTTCTTCGATCGTTTTTTGACGCTCCTCGGTTGGAATCTCGGGCTTGGGGGCAACGTCGCGGAAGAAGCCCGCATCAAGGCGGAGACGACCCGGTTTCTCGACTATGTCGGTTTGAACGACCAATCCCGAGCGCCCGTTCTCATCATCGAGGCCAAAGCCTGGGATAAGCCTTTCGTGCGGCCCGGTATGGGAGAAATGCGCGCAACGGAGAAACAGCTGGTCGTCGAAGCGATTAAGCATCTCAATGTGAAAGGTACAAAGGGTAAATCGCCTGTCGTGGGCGAGTGGCACGAGTATCTCGAACAGGTTGCCGGTTATGTGAGGACATCCGTCGAGGATTATAATCACGACGTTCCCTGTGCAGTGCTGGCCAGCGGTCGCTGGATAGTAATCTTCACCTCGCCGGTTCGTACATTCGTTAATGGAGACGTGAACGAAGAGCACCTTGAGATATTCCGGGACGAGCAAATCCTAGAAAAAGCCGAGAAGATCCATCGTCTGCTCAACCGGCGCCGGCTCGGTGGCATTGCGCCGCATCACATTCGTCCAACCCAAATCCGTCATTACCTGTCGGCCGAGACGACGGCGGCCGTCTATCACGCGGTTCTGGTTTCCTACGCCAGCACCGGCGCTAAATTCTTCACGCAGATCCCTCAGATCAGAATCTATCCGGCGCTGATCCTTCAGCGCGATGACGGGACGCTCCTGACCGTGCTGGACGGCAACAGATCGTTCAGGATGGATCTAGACGGGGCTGATGCGAACGAACTCCAATTACTCACATCTCACCTGACTGCCGTTTCCGGACAGGCAGCGGCACTCCTGGAATCATGTTCGGTCGAACTGGGGATGGATTTACAACCATTTGCCCTGACTGATTTTCCCGGTTTCCAGAACGAAGTGGCCGGGAGCATGCTTGGAGCGACCAGCACAGCCAAATCTTACGTGCGGCCGATCAACGGCGCGGCTGACGAATGGATTATCGTCACCGGCGAAGCTCCCCATTATCTCGTCAACCTTCCGGTAGTCGAATGCCGGTTTCATGACTGGGGAGAATGCCGGGTTGTCGGTCAGCAGATCGGTACTGCGGCCGTCAGTACACCACGCACCGATACACCTCGCTCCTTCTTCGTCGACGGACAAAAGTATCATTGCGCGCACCAGACGATTGTAGACCGGCGTGCTGAACTTTGCCACATTGCTCCGCTGGATATGCGCACCTGCTGTAACGCTTGCGTTTTGCGCAGCATCTGCTGGTCAGCGGCAGACCTGGCACACCTGCCGTGCGGGAGGTAGCGGCATGCTCGAGAATAGGTGCACCACTACATTTCACAACCATAAGTGCGCTTCCTTGCATTTGACTGGGCACCTATCAGGGCAGCTATTTGGCCCTATTCACGCCAAATCCGACAGGCAACTATCAGGTAGATCCGGCCATTCGGTCACCCTACATAGAGCGACCGCCCGCCGCACTCCATGTCGGTCTTGCCGCAACTATGAACAGAAAATGAGCTGCCGCAGCGAAAACAAGCGACCGGTTCGGAAAAGCCGTTCGTGGATGCTGAACGTATGCAATGGGCCGCACCCAAGCCGATTTCACTGGATGTCTCCAAGAGATTTGGCACATGCTGCCCGTTGGGGGTGAAGCATGCGTATGAAGAACCTTGGACGCTTTCGGACTGGCGGATCGCCGTCCAAAATGAAGCTTAGGATTCCGGTGCCAAAGACGCCCGATGAGAGAGCGTATCGTTACTCACCAAACGCCGAGGCCTACCCTAGGCATTTTGTGCTTGGTGATCGTGTCCAAGCGATCGAGCTTGATGACCGCAAACTCTCGCGCATGATGCAACCGCCGGGCTCGCGGCGCACTGTCTGCCCTTACAGCGGCACGATAGGGGCCGACGACGAATTCAACCACCCCGACGACAAAAAGGCTGTGCTTAAGATAGTGGAGCATGCCTTTGTCGAGGACGTGCATGCAGCCGTAGCGGACATGTTGTCCGGCGTCGTACGCAAGAGCAAAGGCGCAATCACCTACAAATCATCGAGCAGAAAGGCAGCGCCTCGTCCCCGCTTTGGCCGAAAGGACTTGATGCGCCTGTTGGTTTGCGATCATTGCGGCCGAGATTATGGAGTCTTCGCAATCGGGTTGTATTGTCCGGATTGCGGTGCGCCCAATATCAGTTTGCATTTTGCGCGTGAGGCAGACCTCGTATCGCAGCAGGTGGATGTGGCCGAAGGGTTTGAGAAGGGCAAGGACGAGCTTGCTTACAGGCTGCTCGGTAACGCTCATGAAGACGTGCTGACGGCATTCGAGGCTACTCTAAAGACGATTTACCTGCATGCGCGTATTAAGGGTTCGCCCGGCGCCTCTCCGCCGAAACCCGTCAGCAATGATTTCCAGAACATTGAAAAAGGCAAAAGGCGCTTTGCCGAATTGTTGATTGACCCGTTCGGTGCACTAAACGCGCCAGAATTGGACCGGCTCGTGCTGAACATCCAAAAACGACACGTGATCGGGCATAACTTGGGCGTCGTCGACGCCAAGTTTGCCCAAACAGCGGGAAGCGCAAAAATCGGCGAAACGGTGAAACTCGTCGGAACTGATATTCGAGAATTTGCCGCGCTCTGTCACAAGGTCATTCTTTGGCTTGATGAATGGCTCGGCGACCAAAACCCTGCCGCGGCGGAGATCGTGGAAACAGAAATGCCTGAAACCAATGACGCCATCACCAGCGAGGCCGTGATCGAAGACCTCGGGCCGTTGGCAATCCAGATCGCAATCTGGATTTGCAAAGGGTCGAAGACGGGGTTGCCAGATAGCGTGGATGCTGAGGAACTCGTTGCGGCCTTCCCAGACCCAAAATCATCCGATCTCGCCGAAGCAATCGCGGAGCTTGAGGCGGATGGGTTTGTGACGACCAGCCATGCAATGGGCTTGAAAATTCCTCGTATCCACACCACGGCAGAGTTCTTCCTAACGGTCGACCCCATTGTATTGCAGTCAAATCCGATTGCCGACACAATCGGTTTGGCGGAACTTGTCCTCGATGGCCGGGAGAGTATCACACTTGCTGATCTTCACGCCGAAAGCGGCCTCGATCTCCGCCGCTTTAATCCAGCGATTTCGATAATTGTCGCGGAAGTCCATGAAGGGCGTGTGAGCCAATCGATGGGCGAGTTCACTTACCCTACGCGATACTTCTCCCTCGCAGCTGAAGATCGCGTTGCTATCAAGCGGCTTGTCCGCCAGCTCCAAGGATGATCGCCTCTTCGCGGAACGTCTCGCTGCAACGGCGATGAGTGACCGGAAAGGGGAATGCGGCTTGGCAGCATCTGGAGCGGCTTACCGGCAGCTTTGGGCCGACCTCGTCGAGGTTGCGCGGGGACCGCGCCTTGTTTGGGCTCGATCCCGTCAGGTGTCATCACACAATCAGTCTTGGTGAGCGACAATCTCGGGGACAGAGGTGCCCGACGCGTAACTTCCGCTCGATGGCCGGGCAGGGCGCGTGGCTCGCTTTTGGTTTACTCGACTGCCAGGTTTGCTGCGTGGACGGCGATGGGCCACCTTGGTGGAATGCACGACATTAGGCTCCAGGACCGATGAACGGCGGCAGGGAAGGGGGTTCACCGCATTCCCTACCTGCGCAGTTTTACAGACTGAACTGCCTGCTTTCATTTTTCGGCATTGCCGCCATCACCGGCCACGATTGCAGCATGTGCCACGCTCATCGGCAATGAGTCATGGCGGCGCAAGGAAAGGTTTGGGTGGTCGATTCTGGCCAATCACAGCCAGTTGCGAGAGAAGCTGGCGGGAATCGCCCGTTATTCTGCGCCGCAGTGCGTAGGTTTCTGCCGTGAAGATCCTGAGGTTGTAGATTGGCGAGAACGATGCGTGATCTGCCAAGGGATAGGATCAGTTCACACCGCGAACTGCGCCTTTCCTTCAGCCTTTGCGTGGTCTTCACCTGCCGCTTCTTGCAGAAAGCGCGCGAGCGCCGCTTTCCGGGACTCGCGATCAAGCGCGTAAGCGGTCTGTTTGAACGCAACCCCGTCAAGCAGTCCCTGAATGTAACCCGAGATCGTATCTGCCGCCATGATCAGTGCTGTATCAAGAGTGTGGATGTATTTGCTGGTGACCGAACCCGTCGCGTGTCCAATAAGGGCGGCAATTGTGCTTTCCGTGAAGCCAAGATCATTCGCGACGCTGGCAAAGCTGTGACGCAAGATATGTGCCGTCACATCCGCGAGTGGTGACGCGGCAAAGATCTTCGCCCAGTGATTTTGGAAACTGCCGAAGGCGTTGTCCTCGGCTGAACCGGGAAAAACAAAAGTCCCCGTCCGCATCAGCCTGTGCTTTTCAAGAAACTCGACCGCAGGAAGGCCAATAGGGCGTGTCGACGCGCCTTCTTTGGACTCCGAAAGGCGCAGACAACTGTTTTCGGTATCCACATCATCCCACCTGAGCGAAATAATCTCGCTGCGGCGGCAACCCGTTAGCGCAATTTGCCGAATTATTCCCACGGTGATGGTATATTTCTCATTCTCGCCAGCGCGACGCAGCATGTCGCCTAGAATTCGATATTCATCTTCGCTCAACCGTCGGTCCCGCACCCGGTCTTTGGGCTTGCGAATGCCGTGCGCGACGTTGTGCTCGATAACGCCG
>JANNXL010000293.1:0-10116 GCA_031409575.1 Hyphomicrobium sp. | reverse complement strand
CCAACGCGCGGGCCTTTCTTTTCTTCGCTGATGGCAGGCGACTGGGCCGGCACACCTTCAATCACCAGCGTCAAACGGCGCGGCGTCGAGAACGACTTGGCCTCCCCTGTCTTCAATCCGTGCGCTGCGAGCGCGTCTCCGACCAAGCGGCGCAAGTCGTCTGCCGCGCGGCCTTGCAGGCGTGCTGGAATTTCTTCGGAAAACAATTCAAGCAGAAATTCGGACATGGGGCTTGCCAGTTACGGATATATTGAGGTCCGTCTTACCGTTCAACCGGCATTGCGCGAAGCAAAAAGCGGCTCAGGGCCACAAATAGTGGCCCGGCATCGCGCAAAAACAGACACTTAGTTCGCCGGAGCAGCAGCGGGCTCGGGGCCTTTCTCGGCCGTAACTTGCCCGATCAATTCGAGCGCCTTGGTACCAATTTCAGCAAGCGCACCTGTTGTGAACAGGTAGCCAATACCAACGGCACAAGCGAGCACATAGAACGCGAATATCGCGCCACGGCCGCGCAAAGCGGCAGCTCCAATGAGAAACAGCGGCAGGCCAAGAGCGAGCGCTCCAGCGATTGTCGGTGTCATGTTCTTTCTCCCCAATGTCCCTGCGGTTTGTTCCGCAGGATTGTTTTAAGACTTTCACGCCACCAGCGCGAACACACCGAGCAAGGCGGCCAGAGCCAGCAGCAGCCACAGCGCTAAGCCGGCGGCTTCCAAGCCGGAATAAGCCAGCGCAGCGACCAAGGCAAGCGCGGCGCTGACGCCAAAGAATGTCGGCCCGCGATCGCGCGGGACCAGACGCGAGACCGCCACACCCACGAAAGCGGCCGCGACGAGAATGAGGACCGTCGCACCAAGTTGCTGCTGATCGGTGAACAACCCGCTGAAGCTCATGAGGGGGATGAACATCATGCTGCCCGTCCCCCTTCGGTCGCGAGCCACGCGCCGCAGCAGGCCTTGGCTAGTTCACGGACACGCAGAATGTAGCTTTGCCGTTCCGTGACAGAAATCACGCCGCGCGCATCGAGCAGATTGAACACGTGGCTGGCCTTGATGCACTGGTCGTAGGCTGGCAGCGCCATTTTGTGCATGGCGCCTTCCGACTCCCCTCCGGGGAGCCGGCCGGAAGGCGCTCGCTCCCACCCCTTCTCCAAAAGTGACTGACACTCGGCTTCGGCATCCTTGAAGTGCTGCAACAGCATGGCCGTGTTGGCGTGCTCAAAGTTGTGACGTGAATATTCGCGCTCGGCCTGCAGGAACACATCGCCGTAAGTGATTTTGCGATCACCCTGGCCGCCGTTGAAATTGAGATCGAACACCCGGTCGACACCTTGAACGTACATCGCCAGACGCTCGAGCCCGTAGGTGATTTCGCCAGACACGGGACTACAATCAAACCCGCCGACCTGCTGGTAGTAGGTGAACTGCGTCACCTCCATGCCGTTGCACCAAACCTCCCAGCCAAGGCCCCACGCGCCGAGCGTCGGGCTTTCCCAGTCGTCTTCGACAAAGCGGATGTCGTTGACCTTGGTATCGATGCCGATGGCGTCCAGGCTCTGCAGATAGAGATCGAGAATGTTTTCCGGTGATGGCTTCATGATCACCTGGAACTGATAGTAATGCTGCAGGCGGTTCGGGTTTTCGCCATAGCGGCCATCCTTGGGGCGGCGCGACGGCTGCACGTAGCAGGCACTCCACGGTTTGGGTCCCAGCGAGCGCAGAGTGGTGGCGGGGTGGAAAGTTCCGGCTCCCACCTCCATATCGTAGGGTTGCAGCACCACGCAGCCATGCGCGCCCCAGAATTGCTGCAGCGTGAGGATGAGATCTTGGAACGCCTCTTTGGGGCGAAGGGCTGGCGGAGAAGCTGGAGAGGCAGTTTTGACCACGGAAATAGGACCATCCATTGCGGTAGAGAGCGCCGCACTATACGTATTCCGAGCGGTTCGTCATGTGTCTCGTTGAAGAGAGTTCGGTTCTGTGAACTGCGCTGTACTCTGGCCACAACGTCATCCCGGCGAAGGCCGGGATCCGCCCAACCCTCTTAAATGGCACGATCTTTTTCTTCCCAACCAAGTAGGCTCGAGGATAAATGGAAGCCTGGACGGGTCCCAGCCTTCGCCGGGATGACGTTAAAAAAAGTTGAGCTGCGCGCAAAAAGTAAGCAGCGTTTTGCGATCACTTGTCATCAACGCCCATCCTTCGGAGAACGAACCCTTGGACATTCTGAGCTGGATCTGGTGGGTGCTCACAAGCGCGGCTGGCCTCGTCTGGTCGATCGCCTGGTTTCTGCTAGGCGGCTGGGTGTCGACGCTGGCGCAAGTCGCGGTGCTGGTGGGTGTCGTGTTCTTTTACAAATACGGCTGGCAGCGAGCCCCAGCCGAAATCGCAGCGCGGGTCTCCTCCGTTGGCCGTTTTGTTTGGGGATGGATGCGGGCGCGCGAGCTGGGCTCCGGCACAGATCGGGTGGAGGTGCGTGACGTGGTTCGCACCGTCCGCGTAAAAGAGGTGGGAGACGTCAACATCTCCACACTTCTGTCGCTGATTATGCTCGTGGGCATAACGCTCTTGATCGTCACTTAGGTATCAGCCGCGCGGGCGATAGACGCCCGCACCATCGTCCCAAATGAGGGCTCCGAGATCGCGTTGCACGCGGCTAGCCTGATGCCGGGCCGCTCTTGCCGTGGCCCGCACGGCTTCAGCTTGGCGTTCCGCCTGCTTTTGAATGAGCTTGTAGCCAAACAACATGGCGACACCCGCGATCACGGCCGTGGCGAGTTGCGTCATCAAGGCACCTCCTCAGCAAATCTCAAAAGCCGTAGCGCGACCATAACGCTCTAGCTTCCACAGCCGACACCAAATCGGCGGCAATTGCAAGACCGTCGAGCCCAAACGAACCGCCAGCCGCGCCGCTTGATCCTAGAGATGGTGAACGCCGGAGCCGGGACAAGAGCCCGCCGCGTTCCAGCGGCACGGTCTTGAGGCGCACTTTGTCGCCATGCAGCTCCCGCATTTTGCTGCGCACGTCCGAAATCCCGTCAATGAGGCCGAATTCCATGGCCTTGGGGCCGGACCAAAAGGCACCAGAGAACAGTTCGCCATCCTGCCCCTTCAATTTGCCAGCACGGCGCTCTTTGACCACGCCGATGAACACGTCGTGGACATCACGCTGCAGGGCCTTGAGCCTTTCAACGTCGTCTGCCTTTTCGGGCTGGAATGAGTCGAGCGAGCCCTTGTTGGTTCCCGCCGTGTAGACGCGCCGCTCGATGCCGAGTTTCTCGATGGCTTTGTCAAAGCCAAAGCCCGCTGAAATGACACCAATAGAGCCGACAATCGACGACGGGTCGGCGTAGATCTCGTCACCGGCGACTGCGATAAAATAGCCGCCCGACGCCGCCACATCTTCGCAAAACACATAGACCCGCTTTTCGTGCTCGTCGGCCAGTTGGCGGATGCGCTTGAGAATGAGATTTGACTGGACCGGCGAGCCGCCCGGCGAATTGATGATGATTGCAACCGATGGCAGCTTCGACATCTCAAAAGCTTTTTGAAGCGGAGCCGCCAGCGCCGAAATCGATAGGCCTGGGCGCAGCGGCGTTGCCATGCCAATCACGCCGGAAAGACGCAACACGGGGACTACGGGCGCACGATTGAAAGGCCACATGAGGTTAGGGTTCTCCTGAAGTCAGAAAATAAAAGTTGTGGCAGGGGCCCCCATGGTTTTACCGGTCAAAGCCGCAACGCCGCGCCATCACGCAAAATAGCTTGGGCCGCTGGCGTAAACGCGTTGCCCTGATCATGCAAGACGAACCCGGGCAGAAGTGTGAGTGGCGCGCGGCTGCCCTTGATGCATTGGACGATCACGCGAATGGCCGCTTGCCCGTCACGCGGATAGATAGGCAGCACCTTGAACGCCCCAAAACGCCCGGCCAAAGCTGCAAGGACCGCAGGGAGCCCCTCGGCTTTGTGGATGATGGTGGCCGTGCCGCTGGCAGACGCCATGCGTGCCAGCAACCGGCCCCACGCCTCCAAATCTCCCGAGGGCATGGAGTGCGCGCCGGCTTTGATTGAATCTGGCGAAAGGGTGCCGCTTCCGTCCAGAAAGAAGGGCGGGTTGGCAGCCACGTGGTCGAAGCTTTCGAGCGCGATCCCCTGGCCCGCCATGTCAGACCACGCGGCCGTGAGATCGCCGCTCACCACGCGAACACGTTCAGATAGTCCATTGCGCCGAACATTTTCTTTCGCGAGGGCAACCAGATTTTCAACACGCTCAACGAGTACGGCTTTTGCCGCAGGACAGCGCCGGGCCACGCTCAGGCCAACGGTTCCCACGCCGCAGCCGGCATCAAGAACCGTCTCGGGCTGGCCCAGCCGGCAGGGAATCGCAGCGGCGAGCAGAACTGCATCGATGCCGGCACGATAACCCGTTCGGGGCTGCAGCAACTTCAATTGCCCGCCAAGAAAAGTGTCGTCCGTTACATCCGCAGTTTCATTGGAAACGGTCATAAGCCCTTAATACCGGGGCTCGCCCAGGCAAGCTAAACAAACTTTTCGGGCCTTCATTGAGCCGGAAGCAGTTGATCTATCCCCGGTCGAGCCATCGCGTCTATATTGTCAACGGGCCGCAACCGCGTAGCGTTGCCCTGCACCGGGGGATCACCCTATAAAGATACGACAGGGTGCCGGAAGCCCACAAACCATAAAAGGACCCCACCGTGGGCGTAGTGATTGCACTCGACGAGGCGCGTGATCCCAACGAAAGCCTCAAGCCCTTGTTCGACCTCGTCAATGAGGACATGGAGGCGATCAACCGCATCATTCTCGACAAGGCCGTCTCCGACGTCGAGATGATCCCGCAATTGGCTCATCACCTCATTGATAGTGGCGGCAAGCGCCTGCGGCCCATGCTGGCCATCGCGGCGGCGAAGCTCTGCGGCTACGCTGGCACCGGGCACATCCGGACGGCGTCTGCCATCGAGTTCATGCACACGGCAACGCTTCTGCACGACGATGTCGTCGACATGAGCGATGCTCGCCGGGGCCGCAAGACGGCGCGCCTCATCTGGGGCAATCAGGCCAGCGTGCTCGTCGGCGACTTCCTGCTCGGGCAAGCCTTCCGCATGCTTGTCGATGTTGGATCGCTGCCGGTATTGAAAATTCTGTCTAATGCCGCGGCTGTGATTGCCGAAGGCGAAGTGATGCAGCTGGCGGCAGCAAAGAACACGTCGACCACGGAAGACGAATATTTGGCGATCATCAACGCCAAGACGGCAGCCTTGTTCCTTGCTGCGGCTGAAGTTGGCGGCGCATTGCCCAATCGCCCGGCTGAGCAGCAGGCCGCGCTCAGGTCCTATGGCAAAAACCTCGGGCTGGCGTTCCAGCTGGTTGATGATGCCCTCGACTATTCCGGGGACAGCAAACAGCTCGGCAAGTCGGTCGGCGATGATTTCCGTGAAGGCAAGATCACGCTGCCGTTGATCTTGTCATTCCGGCGCGGCTCAGACAGTGAACGCGCCTTCTGGAACCGCACCATTGTCGAAGGCGACGTTCGCGACGGCGACCTGGAACAGGCCATCGCGCTGATGAAGAAGCACAAGTCGATTGAAGCCACTTTGGAACGGGCACGTTCCTACGGAGCGATTGCCAAAGATGCCTTGGCGATCT
The DNA here is from genome assembly GCA_031409575.1 of Hyphomicrobium sp. Classification (GTDB taxonomy): domain Bacteria; phylum Pseudomonadota; class Alphaproteobacteria; order Rhizobiales; family Hyphomicrobiaceae; genus JANNFX01. The sequence continues at coordinate 4,459 of JANNXL010000293.1, read as the reverse complement.
TCCCGGATTGCCCGCAGCGTTTCGCCATGAGCCAGGTGATCAGCTTCTGCATCAACCGGGCATACTGATTGCTTGGCGGTTGGCGACTGCCGGCCGGGACGCGCGGAAAGTCATAGTCAGGGTGCGGCCGTCACAGGAGACGCGATCCGCACCGCGATGCCGCCGATGACCTGATGGCTCGAAAGCCGCGTTGTCAGAAAACCCCCGGGTGGAGGTTCGCCAGTCCACCAGGCGGCTGCTTGCCGCCAAAGATCGGCAAACAAAATAGTCCCCTCACGATGCGACAGCGGCATCAGGTAGGGGGCCACCGAGAATTTGTACTCCAAGAAGTATGAAAACTGCGGCAGGCGCAATTCCAGCCCGGCAAGTACCTGAGTTACGGGCCCGGCGAATTGGTATTCGTAGGTGCGTGAGTTGTCCGTCCGCAGCTGCACCTCGGAATGCGGCAGTGACACGCCTGCACCAATCCCAATGTAAGGCGACACGCGCGCCGACAGACTTGGCAGCCGCATCAACCCGTTGAGCGTCAGCATGTTATGGCCATGCGAGGCTTCGAGGTGCCGGAACATGGTGTCGATCTTGGCTTCAGCAGGTGCGGGCTGACCGTCGACCGTACCGGAAAGCTTTACCGTCTGCTCGCGGTCTGAGATGGTTTTTGAATGCGTGAAGTCGAGCATGGTGCCTGTGCTGCCCGAACCAAACCAGCGCATGACGCGCACCCCGTAATAGATCGGGCTCTTGAACGGCTTTCCAAGCCATTGGACATCGTGAAGGGTGAAGTCTGACCTGCCGGGTTTCTCAAACCGGACATCGCTCGGGTACGTGTAGGGCGCACCGCTATACGCACCCACAGCCGTTTCGCGCGCTGGCGGCACGATGTGCCGGCCGCTGGCTGCGCCGCGTTGAACGCCTTTTGTAATTGCAGTGGGATTGTAAGCCGCGATGCCTGCCTCTCGTTCGGTCCATTCGAAACCAGTCAAGCCTGCTAGAATGAGCAGGCAACTTGCCAGCGCGGCGCACCAGCGATTGACGGCCCCAGCGATAGGTATGGAGCCGCGCGGCCGCGCACCAGCCCAGCCAGCAGCGCTCCCTAACTCTCCCGACAAAATCATTATACCTTGCCCCCGGAACATGCATTTCGCTTGCACATAAGCGCCGGTGGCTTGTCTCCTACCGCTGCCAAATGCAGCCAACTCCTAAGCGGCGTGACACCCTTGCGTCAATGACCGGATAACCCCTAGGTCTCCAAGTCCCATGACTTAAACAGCCGCCGTGCCAGGCGATCTGTGCGGGCATCGATGGCTTGGGCATTCCAGTCGTCAATGTTTGCCATGTCTCTCGTCATCTCAAAGGCCGACTTGGAGTAGATTTTCTTTTTGTCGGGCCAGTCACAAGAATCAGCCGCCCGGTTGTCTATGGCAGACAAGAACGTGAGATTGCCGAGGCGGTGGGCGTGAGATCGCACGGCCTTTTCTGTTTTGAAGTTCCGGCGCCAATTGCTGGCATCAAGCCATCCGCGCGGCAAGATGTGCTCGACAGTGACCTTGACCGGGCAGATCGGTCCTGGATCTTCGCCGAATTCGAGCCCGATCCGGCGCAACACCTTTGCGGCGTAGTGCTTGCTGTCGAAGGTCGCGCTGCGCAAATTGGTATAAGCGCTTTCGCGCAGGGTCTTGGGTATCTCCAGCTCGGTGATCGCTGCAACGGCATGGCCTTTGTCGATTTCGTCGATGAGCCTGATGATGTGTCGCTGCTGGCGCAGGGGATCTATGCCGGCAAGCCGCAATATCCAGACCAACCGCTCCATCCTGGCGAAGAACAGTTCTGTTTCCCCGTCCTCTCCGCGCTGATCGAGCCAGCGCAAGGCGGCGGGCACCCAAAGGTCGCGTGAAACCCACGACAACCGTTCGATTGAACCGCCGATGGCGGCGCGGGTTCTCAGCGTGCCCACTTCATGACGCCGCAGCGCGTGCAATTGCATCGCCGCAGGGGCAATTGCGCTTTGCATGAAGTTCAATCCAGAACTATTGAGGGCAAAACGCTGCGCCAAATCCGTTTCGATTGGCCTCTCCGACCGCTTGCGGAGTTTTAGCGTCCGGACATGGCCCAGCACGGCGAACATATCGTGAGAGCCGAGCATGCGTTCGCAATTTTCCCAAATCCGGCGGCAGGCCTCGCGTTCAGCGAGCGGCATGATCGATAGCAAGCTCGCCTTGGCCCGGTTGGCGGCGTTGAAGGGCCGCTGCGTATTTTCTTCTATCTCCAGCATACGCCAGGCCTCGTCCTCGTCTGTCAACTCTTTGACAACGACAAAGCAGCGATCGGCCAGTGTCTGAATGAGGGCGGCTTGGGTCGAAGCGGAAACCGTGCTGCTCGACAACTCGGTTTTGAAGTAATCGCGATTCTCAATAATGTTGCGCTCCGTCTCCGACAGCGCGTCGGGCGGCACATCCGGCGACTGGCTGGTCGCTCCGGGAACCTGGACGTACTGGTCGCAGAAGCTGAGGAGATTGTCTTGTGTCTTGAGACGGTACTCCGAGCCGCCGATAAAGGACTGCAATAACGCTTGGCTGGCGGGATCTTTGGACACATCGCGCAGCACCGCAAACAATAGCATTAGCGTCATCACGCGCTGGTGCCCGTCCACGAGTGCTGTGGTGCTATCACCAGGCTTCTTTGCCAGCATGAGACGGCCCAGAGAATAATAGGGGCGCCTTTGGTCTGTCGCGTCCAGCAAGTCAAAAAGGCTTGTCAGCAGGCGCCCGGCTTCAACGGTCTGCCACGCGTAGGCTCTCTGGAACCACGGCAGGTGAAACGCATACTCGCCTGAAAAAAGCTGCCGCAGACTGACGGCACGCACAGTAATAAACTCGTCCACTTCAAATCCCTCAGACATCAATCGCGTAGCAAGCAATTTTGTTTCTTAAGCGTGGGCCGTTGGTCGTAGTCCGGCCAGTACCAAAACAACCGGATCCGAACAGTCCGGTCTCAGCCGGACAGGTGTCAGCCGATGCCGGTCATCACCGAAGTTTGTAAGTTATCGTCGCCGCCACACCCGCTGGCAGGTGACCCGTGTGGACGTATGAGGTGTGGCGGCCGTTGTAAGCCAAGGCCCCGCATGCTAGGCGCGCGGCATCACAAATTCAATCGCGCCCCTGCGCTAAAATTATCAAAAGAAATGACTAGCACTCTCCCCAAATTTTAAATGCTGCGCCCCAAAGAGACCAATGTTCAGGTTGCCTCAGCCAACCTTGTGTGACTGAAGTCACCTAGCAATGACTCCTAGCCGGATGCCATGACGCACAACCCGCCCAAAAATTCGCTCGTGTTCAAAATCGCTACCGCGGCGCAGTGGCGTAACGCACTCGCTCTCGGGGTATTTTCAGGATCGCCCGATGACCGGCGCGATGGGTTCATTCACATGTCCGCCCGCCATCAGCTCGAAGGCACGCTGGCCAAGCATTTTTCTGGACAAGGCGATCTCGTCCTTGTCGCCTTTAACACGGACGATCTTACCCAGAACCTGAATTGGGAAGCCTCACGCGGCGGAGATCTGTTCCCGCATCTGTATTCTCCGCTTGAAACGGGTCTTGCGCTGTGGACGAAAGCACTTGTGCTTGACTGGAATGGTGTTCCAAAAGTGCCAGAGGATCAAATGTGATGCTGACGGCACTCTACAGTTTGGCGCGCCCGGCTTTGTTTCGCGTCCCCCCAGAAGCCGCCCATGAACTGATGTTGCGATCGATGGAAGCCGGCGCCTATCCCCGTTCCAGGTCCGGCCAGCATTCATGCCTCGCAACCACACTTTGGGGCTGCCACTTTCCCAACCCCATCGGCATTGCGGCGGGCTTCGACAAGGATGCGCGAGTCCCAGACGCCATTCTTGGCCTGGGCTGCGGATTTGCCGAAGCTGGCACGGTGACACCTGAGCCGCAAAGCGGCAACCCCTCGCCGCGCGTCTTCCGGCTGGTTGCTGACAACGCCCTGATCAACCGGCTTGGTTTCAACAACGGGGGGCACGCCGCAGCGCTGGCGCGATTGCTGCAGCGCAAGCGCACAGGAACGGTAGCGGTCAACGTCGGAGCAAACAAGGACAGCCTCGATCGGATCAATGACTATGTACGCGGCATCGACACTTTCTATGATGTGGCGAGCTTCTTCACAGTCAACATATCGTCGCCCAACACGCCTGGCTTGCGCGATCTGCAATCCCCCGCAGCCCTCGATGACCTGCTGGGCCGGGTCATGGCAGCCCGGCAGCGCCACGTCGATTCAGGCAAACCAAGACGTGCCATCGTTGTCAAAATCGCGCCGGATATCGCCATAACTGACATTGAGCCCATGGTCCGCAATTTGGCGGCACACGGCGTGGATGGCATCTCCGTATCGAACACGACGCTCGAGCGCGGTGCGCTTAAGGACCCGCTGGCTCGTGAAGCAGGAGGGCTCTCGGGCCAGC